>JASLDK010000439.1 GCA_030145945.1 Nocardioides sp. | reverse complement strand
ACCGGCCCTCGGCCTGTCGCGCTGCTGAGATCAGGCGCGGTTCGCGAGTGCGTCGCGGATCTCGATGAGCAGGTCGACCTCGGTCGGGCCGCCCGGCTCGTCCTCGGTCGGGAAGAAGCGCTCACGGGCCTTGGTGTAGGGCACGATGACGAGGAAGTAGACGACCGCGGCCAGAATCACGAACGCGATGATGGAGTTGATGAAGGGCGACACGTCGGCACCGGCCACCATCATCTTGCCGATCTCCTTGGCGCCGCCGGCCTTGCTGATGTAGGCCATCAGAAGGTCGGTGAACGCGCTCACGACCTTGCCGAACGCGGCACCGATGATCACGGCGACCGCCAGGTCGACGAGGTTGCCCTTCAGGATGAACTTCTTGAAACCGGACACGAATCTCTCCTCTTTCCGAGCGTTTGGTGGAGGTCGGGATCCTCACTTGGCCGGTTGGCGGCACCCCCATGGCCAACCGATTGCAACAGAAACTAACTGCGACTCCATGTATAAGTCACGTATTCGCCTGCGGTGGCGGCCGTGACGTGATACACGTCGGACGACGCTAGCGCCAGCACGACCAGCCTCCCGGGAAGCGCGCCGTCGCTGGCGGAGGACGGTTCGGGGACGGCCAGAACCGTCGCCTCGCGCGCCAACTCGGTGGTGCTACCGGCCTGCGGATCGGTCGCCAGGAGCCGGATCCGGTCCCCGGCCCGCAGCAGGGCCACCTGACCGGCATCGGTGAGTCGCACCGGCACACCCACCGTCCCCGCCGGCAGTCCGGCGGCCAGATCCGGCCCCACCAGGCGTACGTCGGTCACCGGCTCACCCGCCCGCAGGGGTGCTGCCAGTCGTTGCCCGACCGGGTCCTTCGCCACACCCTCCGGTACGACGTCCGGTGCGACGGACACGGACACCAGGTCGCCCGACTGCAGGGCGCGGCCCGCGGGAAGGTCGCGGGCAGCGACCTGGAGCGTGGTGGTCGTCGGTGGTGGCGGCGCGAGGGTGCGCAGCGTGATCGCGGTGGCCGCGGCGATCAGCAGTGCGGCGAGCAGGCGACGTCGGCGCAGCACCCGTCGGCGTACCTCCGCCCAGGCGTCGGCGAGGCGCTGGCGCAGGGTGGGGGACGGGCGGGTCGGGGAGAGCGTTCCGAGAGTCATGCGGGCGACGGTAGGACTGATCGCCGCCGCCTGCTGGCGTCCTCCACAGACAGTCCCCGTCAGGCGGGGAAGGGGCCGTTCGAAGCCGCTTTTCAGGCGGTCGAGGCTGCTGCGGAGCTCGAAGAGGAGGAGCTGGTCGAGCTCGAGGAGCTGCTGCTGGAGCTCTCCGACGTGGCCGAGGTGGTCGCGGAGGACGAGGAGGAGCTGTCGGAGGCGCTGCTGGCGGCCGGAGCGGCGGAGCCACTCGACTTGCTGTCCGACTTGCTGTCGGTCTTGTAGAACCCGGAGCCCTTGAACACGACTCCGACCGAGTTGAAGACCTTGCGCAACCGGCCCGCGCACTCGGGGCAGGTCGTCAGGGCGTCGTCGCTGAACTTCTGGACCTGCTCGAAGGCATGGCCGCACTCGGTGCACAGGTATTGGTAGGTGGGCATCGACGTTCCTCGCTTGGGCGTTCTCTCGCACTGGCACTCTTGCCGAGCGAGTGCCAATGCTACGTCAGTGCGCCAGGGCACGGCACAATGACGCACACCATGGTGGATGACGCGGGCCAGCAGGCAGCAGGGCAGCAGGCGACGGGACCGGAGACAGGCTCCGAGGGCGCCCGGCGCGCCCCGTGGCCGCGGTGGGCGCGCTGGACGACCGGGATCGGCATCCTGCTGGCTGTCGCGCTGGTCGCGAGCCTCGCCACGGCGGTCGTGACAGTGCGACGCTCGTGGCCGCAGACCGGCGGAGAGCTGGTGCTGACCGGTCTCGACGAGCAGGTGCGGGTGATCCGCGACGACCACGGCATCCCGCAGATCTATGGCGACACCACGCACGACCTGATGCTGGCGCAGGGCTTCGTGCATGCGCAGGACCGGTTCTTCGAGATGGACGTACGCCGGCACGCCACCGCCGGCCGGCTCTCCGAGATGTTCGGGAAGTCCGGGCTGGAGACCGACCTGGTGGTCCGCACCCTCGGCTGGCGTCGGGTCGCCGAGCAGGAGCTGCGGATGCTCAAGCCCGCGACCCGCAGTGCCCTGGACGCCTATGCGGAGGGCGTGAACGCCTATCTGGACGGGCGTTCCCCGTCCGAGATCTCCCTCGAGTACACCGTTCTCGGGCTGGGTGGGCTCGACTACGAGCCGGAGAAGTGGAGCGCGGTCGACTCCATCGCCTGGCTCAAGGCGATGGCCTGGGACCTGCGCGGCAACCTCGACGAGGAGATCGGCCGCGCCCTCGCGACCGCATCCGTGGGCAAGGGCCGCACGGCTGATCTCTACCCCGACTATCCGTATGCCGAGCACGCGCCGATCGTGCGACAGGGCGGTGTCGTCGGCACCGGCCCCAACGAGGTGTTCGACCAGGCAGCAGGGCCGGCGGCGCTGTCGCGGCCCGCGCCGGGCGCCGTGACCGGCGCCGACACCGTGGCAGCACTGACGAAGGTGCACCAGGTGCTGACCGGCGTACCAGCTCTGGTGGGGAAGGGTGACGGCATCGGCAGCAACGCCTGGGTCGTCAGCGGCGAGCACACCGACACCGGCGGCCCGATCCTCGCCAACGACCCGCACCTCGGCGTGTCCCTGCCGGGCGTGTGGAGCCAGGTGGGCCTGCACTGCCGCACCCTGTCGGAGGCCTGCCCCTACGACGTCGCAGGATTCAGCTTCTCGGGCGTCCCGGGGGTCGTGATCGGCCACAACCGCGACATCGCCTGGGGATTCACCAACCTGGGGCCCGACGTCACCGACCTCTTCGTCGAGCGCATCGTCGGTGACGAGTGGGAGTACGACGGCAAGCGGCTGCCACTCACCACGCGCACCGAGAAGATCAAGGTCCACGGTGGGAAGTCGGTGTCGATCGACGTCCGCTCCACCGACCACGGGCCGCTGCTCTCCGACCTCGCGCGGTTCGCCGCGGACAGCGGGGCGGACGTGAGCGACGACGGGCTCATCGACCAGGTCAAAGGTGTGGGCGCCGCGAACTCGGACGGCACCTCTGATGGCACCACCGACGGCACCTCTGGCGGCTCCTCTGGCGGCACCGGGATCTCACTCGCCTGGACCGCCCTCACCCCGCGGCCGACCGCCGACGCCCTGCTCGCCCTCGACCAGGCCAGCGACTGGCGGACCTTCCACAAGGCACTGTCCAACTTCGCCGTTCCCGGCCAGAACGTCGTCTACGCCGACACCGAGGGACACATCGGCTATCAGGCCACCGGCCTCGTCCCGATCCGGCGACCGGGCAACGACGGTCGGCTGCCCGCTGCGGGGTGGCTCAAGGACACGGGCTGGACGGGCGAGTACGTCCCCTACAACGCGCTGCCGTCGGTCCTCGACCCCGACTCCGGGATCATCACGACGGCCAACCAGGCCGTCATCGACCCGGCTCGCTATCCGCCCTACCTCGGCTCCGACTGGGACTACGGCTATCGATCGGACCGGATCAACCGGCTGCTCGCCGCCGACGACGAGCTCAGCGTCCAGGGCATGGGCGCCATCCAGTTGGACGACCGCTCCGCGATCGGTGAGGCGCTGACGCCGTACCTCCTCGACATCGACCTGCCGAAGGGCTACTACTCCGACGGCCAACGACTGCTGCGGACGTGGAACTACCAGCAGGATGCCGACAGCGCGGCCGCCGCCTACTTCAACGTGGTGTGGCGCGAGGTCCTGCGGCGTACCTTCGGCGACGAGTTGCCGACGGCGCTCCAGCCCGACGGCAGCAGCCGGTGGTTCGCCGTCGTCAGCGCGCTGCTCCCGCAGGGCCGCAGCTCGTGGTGGGACGACGTGTCGACCGACGACCAGGTCGAGCACCGCAGCGACATCCTGCGCGAGTCGATGATGGCGGCCCGCGACGAGCTCACCGCACTCGAGTCCCCGAACCCCCAGGAATGGTCATGGGGTGCACTGCACCGGTTGAACCTGCGGTCCTCGACCCTCGGCGAGTCCGGCATCGGCATCATCGAGGCGATGTTCAACCGCGGCGGTTGGAAGGTCGGCGGCGGAGGCTCCCTCGTCAACGCGACCTCCTGGGACGCCCGCAAGGGCTTCGAGGTCACCGCCGCGCCGTCCATGCGGATGGTCATCCCGCTCGACGACCTCGATGCCGCCCGATGGATCAACCTCACCGGGATCTCCGGCCACGCCTACAACCCGCACTACACCGACCAGACCGACCTGTGGGCGCAGGGATCGACCTTGCCGTGGGTGTTCTCGGAGAAGGCCGTCAAGGCGGCGGCCAGCAGCACCCTGCTGCTCAAACCGTCTGCCTGAAGCGACTGATGCCGTCGGGGGTGACGGCGGCGGTGACGGGGCGGTCGTGCGCCTGAGCGGGCACGACAGCGAGCAACTCGTCTTCGTAGAGCAGCACGCACGTGAAGGTGCCGACGGGAACCCGGGCGAGGGCGCGGTCGTAGGAGCCGCCGCCACGTCCGAGCCGCGTGCCGGGGGAGGGCGGCGCCGTCGAGACCGCGAGTCCGGGCACCAACACCACATCCGCGGTCGCGATGGCGTCGACGCCGAGGGTCGGTCCGACGGGTTCGAGCAGGCCACGCCGGGCCGGGGCCAGTGACGTGGGGCCGCGATGGACCGCCCAGTCGAGGTCGTTGTCAGCCATCAGAACCGGGAGGATCACCCGTTTGCCGGCCTCGCCGAGGAGGTCGAGCAGGGCCGTCGTCCCCGGCTCGTTGCCGATCGAGACATAGGCGGCGACAGTGGCTGCTCGGCGTACCTCCGGGCTGGCGAGGAGATGGCCGGCCATGGCGCGGGCGGCTTCGCCCACCTCGCTCAGGGGGCGCCGACGGCGGGCGGCGAGGAGCTGGTCGCGTACCGCCACCTTGGCCGCTGCATGGAGCGGTTGTCGACCGGTCACTCTCTCAGCCTACGATCAGGTCATGGGATTGGGTGGTCGTAAGGGCGGCCTCGAGAAGGCGCGGGCCAAGATGGTCGACGCGGGCGTGGACCCCGTGGCGGTCGACACCTTCGCGCACTACTACCGCCTGCTCGAGCACGGCGAGACGGGGATGATCCCGGAGGCGTCGATCGACCCGATCGACATCGACAGCATCGCCGACGTCGAGGTGTCCGACGAGGTCGCCGCAGACGCGCTCAGCAAGACCGTGGCGATCAAGCTCAACGGCGGCCTCGGCACCTCGATGGGCATGGAGCGCGCCAAGTCGCTGCTCTGCGTGCGACGGGGTCTGTCCTTCCTCGACATCATCGCCCGCCAGGTGCTCCACCTGCGCAGCGCGTACGACGTCCGCCTGCCGTTGATCTTCATGAACTCGTTCCGCACCTCGGGCGACACGCTGGACGCATTGGGGAGGTACGACGACCTGGTGGTCGGCGACCTGCCCATCGAGTTCCTGCAGAACAAGGAGCCCAAGCTCCTGGCGTCCGACCTGACGCCGGTGGCGTGGCCCAAGGACCCCGACCTCGAGTGGTGTCCGCCCGGGCACGGTGACATCTACACGGCGCTGCGCGGGACAGGGCTGATCGACAAGATGATCGCCGACGGCTACCGCTACGTGTTCGTCTCCAACTCCGACAACCTCGGTGCGGTGCCCGCGCCGCAGGTCGCCGGCTGGTTCGCCGCCTCCGGTGCGCCGTTCGCGATCGAGGCGGTCCGGCGTACCCCTTCGGACAAGAAGGGCGGCCACTTCGCCCGTCGGCGTACCGACAAGCGGATCGTGCTGCGCGAGACAGCGCAGACCCTGCCGCAGGACCAGCAGGCGCTGGCCGACCTGAGCCGCCACCAGTTCTGCTCGACCAACAACCTGTGGTTCGACCTGCACGCGATGAAGGCCAAACTCGACGAGCGCGAGGGCATCCTGGGCCTGCCGCTGATCCGCAACCAGAAGACCGTCGACCCGGCGGACCCGTCGAGCCCGCAGGTCATCCAGATCGAGACCGCCATGGGCGCGGCGATCGAGGTCTTCGACGGGGCCGCGTTGATCGAGGTGGGCCGTGACCGGTTCATCCCGGTGAAGACGACCAACGACCTGTTGGTGTTGCGCTCCGACGTCTATGAGATCGGCCAGGACTTCGCGCTGACGCAGGTCGCCAGCGATGTCCCGTACGTCGACCTCGACGCCGACCACTACAAGGTGGTCGGTGAGTTCGACAAGCGGTTCCCCGAGGGTGCGCCGTCGCTGGCCAAGGCCTCGTCGCTGAAGGTGGCGGGCGACTGGACCTTCGGACACGGCGTCCAGGTCGTGGGTGACGTCGAGCTCGGCACGAAGAGCCCGCAACGCGTCGCCGCGGGCGAGGTCCTCGCCGGATCGGATGACTGACTCCCTCCCGCAGGGAGAAGCCTGCGCCGGACGACCGACGGATCCGTCGGTCGTCCAGCACCGGGTGCGGGTGCTGTCGCAGGCATCGCTGGTCAAGCGCGTCGACCGGATTCCTGCAGCTGAGGCGTTGGGCCGGGTGCTGGCCGATGACGTGGCGGCCACGCTGTCGGTGCCGCCCTTCGACCATGCCGCCATGGACGGATTCGCCGTTCGTTCGGCGGATCTGGCTGTCGGTGGCTCGTTGCCGGTGGCCGGTGCGGTCGCCGCAGGGGAGTCCGCTGCGCCGCTGGCGCCGGGCGCCGCGGTGCGAATCATGCTGGCAGCACCGCTGCCTGCGGAGGCCGACGTGGTGATCCCGTTCGAATGGACCACGGGTTCATCGCCCGTGCGTTTCGACCGGGTGGCCGACGCAGGTCGACACATCCGTCGTGAGGGCGAGGACGTCCGGGCGGGTGAGGTGGCCCTGTTGGCGGGAACCCGCCTGGGGCCTGCGCAGATGGGGCTGCTGGCGTCGATCGGTGCCGCAGTCGACGGCGAGATCGAGGTCCGGCCCCGTCCGCGCCTCGGCGTGATCTCGACCGGTGCCGAGCTCGTCGGTGGGCAGGTCCCCGACAGCAACACCCCGACCCTGGTCGCTGCCGGCCGTATCGCGGGCGCCGACGCCATCGGATTCGGTCCCGCTCCCGACGATTCCGCGCAGTTTCGGGAGATTCTCGCCCGCGCCGCGGAAAACGTCGACGTCATCGTCACCACCGGCGGCATCTCTGCCGGCGATCACGACGTCGTGAAGGCAGCGCTGCGCGACGACGAGTCGTTCTGGTTCGGGGCCGTCGCGATGAAGCCCGGACGCCCGCAGGGGTGCGGCGTGGTCGCCGCCACCGACGGCCGCAACGTTCCCGTCGTGTGCCTGCCCGGCACGCCCATCGCCGCCTACGTCTCCTTCCAGCTGTACGCCGTCCCCCTGCTGCGCGCCGTCGTCGGCTCGCCCTGGCGGCCGGTCACCGCGCCACTTGCCGCCGCAGTCCCCGGTGGTGATCGAACCGTGGTCCTGCCTGCCGTCTTCGTCGGCGATCGGGTGCTGCCTCTCAAGGGGCACGCCGGCCACTCGCAACGCCTCCTCGCCGCGGCCGACGCGCTCGTCGTCGTACCCCCGGGCGAGGATCTGATTGCGGGCGCCGTCGTTGAAGTGCTCGCCCTGCAACCCCAGGAGGAGATCTGATGGATCGGCTCACCCACGTCGACGAGACCGGCGCCGCGCGGATGGTCGACGTGTCCGCCAAGGACGTGACCCACCGGGTCGCCACCGCATCCGGACGCGTGATCATCTCGGCCGAGGTCGTCGGCCTGCTGCGCGGTGAGGGCGTGCCGAAGGGCGACGCCCTCGCGGTCGCCCGGATCGCCGGCATCATGGGCGCCAAGCAGACCCCCGCACTGATCCCCTTGTGCCACCCGTTGTCGGTCTCCGGTGTCACCGTCGACCTCGCGGTCGCCGACGACGCGGTCGAGATCACGGCGAGCGTGAAGACCACCGACCGCACCGGCGTCGAGATGGAGGCCCTCACCGCCGTCTCCGTGGCCGCCCTCACGGTCGTCGACATGGTCAAGGCGGTCGACAAGGGCGCCGTGATCACGGACGTCCGGGTCGAGACCAAGACGGGCGGCAAGTCGGGGGACTGGTCGCGATGACTCACCCCACTCGATTCTTCACCTCCCCCGCTTCGCTCCTCCGGCGAACAATCGATCGGGGACCCCGATGAGCGTTCCTGCTGATGCTGGGGGCCTTCCCGCCGTCGTGGTGGTGGCATCCAACCGCGCCGCCGCGGGCGTGTACGACGACACGACCGGTCCGCTGATCGTCGAGGCCCTGCGTGCGTGGGGTTTCTCGGTGGACGAACCCGTCGTCCGGCCCGACGGCGAACCCGTCGGCGCCGCGATCGCCCTGGCCGTGCGCGGGGGAGCGCGGGTGGTGCTCACCACCGGCGGCACCGGACTCACCCCGACCGACCTCACCCCCGAGGTCACCCGACCGCTGCTCGACCGTGAGATCCCCGGCCTGGCCGAGGCGATCCGCGCCGCGGGCGTCGCCAAGGGAGTGCCGACGGCGGCACTTTCCCGCGGACTGGCGGGCGTCTCGGGTCGAGCGCTCATCGTCAACCTGCCGGGATCGCGGGGTGGCGTGAAGGATGCGCTTGCCGTCCTCGAGCCCGTGATCGTGCACGCTGTCGAGCAGATCGTCGGGAGCGACCATTGAGCCGTCCCGGCGAGTCCCGCGAGCGGATGCTGGTCGCCGTCCCCGGCCGGGCCTGGCCCAATGAGTTGACCTCCGGGTCTGATCCGGTCGTCCGCCTGCGTCCACTGCGGCTGAGTGATGCTGGTGCCTGGCGGAGTGCTCGCCGCCGCAACGCCCTGTGGCTCGGCCCCTGGGACGCCACGCCGCCGCCGGGTTCCGATGCCCGCCCCACCTCCTTCCGGGCACTCGTGCAGCGCCTGCGGAAGGCGGCACGCCGCGGGACGACGTACCCCTTCGTCATCGAGGTCGACGGCGCGTTCGCCGGCCAGGTCAGTGTCAACAACATCGTGCGGGGGTCCGCCCAGTTCGCGTCAGTGGGCTACTGGATCGACCAGGAGTACGCCGGGCGCGGGGTCGTGCCGCGGGCGGTCGCGATGGTCATCGACCACGCGTTCTTCATCGGCGGCCTGCACCGGATCGAGATCTGCATCCGTCCGGAGAACTCCAACTCCCTGCGGGTGGTGGAGAAACTCGGCATCCGCGAGGTGGGCTATGCGCCGCATTTCCTGCACATCGACGGCGAATGGCGCGACCATCGCATCTTCGCCGTGACCCGTGAGGATGCCCCTCGAGGGGTGCTCGCCCGACTCGACCCGTGATCGTCTCTCGGCGAGCAACGGCAAATCACATCCGTCACACGAATCAATCTGTGACACACCGATGGACATGCGCACCGTCCTGCGCTATCGCTCCTAGCCTTCGGTTGTGGACCTCAGCTCACTGATCTTCGTCGCCTTGTTCGTGGCGTGGGCTGTCTACCTCGTGCCGAAGGCGCTGCGGCACCACGAGGAGGACGCCTCGAGCCGTTCGGTCGAGGGATTCTCCGACCGGCTGCGAGTTCTCGCCCGCCGTGAGGCGGTCTCGTCCACCGAGGCTGCCCTGGTGCCCGCGACGCCCACCCCTGCGCCGCGTGCCTCCTTTCCTCGCACCTCAGGATCGACCTCCGACGTGCAGCGACGCCTGCGCCAGTCGGCAGCCGCCCGCCGTGCGGCCGACCGTCGCCGTCGGGTCTTCAACATCCTGCTCCTCGCGATCATCACGGTCGCCGGTCTCGCCGTCGGCAAGATGGTCGCCTGGGTCTGGCTCGCCGCACCCGGCGGACTGATGGCCGCCTGGCTGGTCGCGTGCCGGCTGATGGTCAAGCGCGAGCGGGCAGTCCGCGCCGCCGCCAACCGCCGTCGTCGCCGTACCCTCGCCGATGAGGTCATCGCCAATGAGGACGCGGCCGAGGACGAGACGGAGACCGACGCCGAGGACGACTCCTCCGTCGGTGCCTCGGTCGAGCTGTCCGACGACACCGACGAGATCCCGGTCGTGTCCGCACAGTCGACGGTGGGTGGTTGGACTCCGTTGCCCGTCCCGCTGCCGACGTACGTCACCAAGGCTCCGGCAGGTCGCACCGTGCGCACCATCGACCTCGACTCCACCGGTGTGTGGAGCTCGGGGCGCAACGAGGCCGACTCCCGGCTGGCCCGTGAGGCCGACGCCCAGCGCGCCGAGTCCGAGGCCGCCGCCGAGGGCGAGCAGCGCGCCACCGGATCCTGACCGACCCGGGTGCGTCGTCGTCCTGCGGGTAACGCCGGGACATGACCGACGAGAGCGCAGCCGACCGTCAAGCCGCCCAGCAGGCGCGCGAGCAGGAGAAGAAGTGGGGCGATTCCGCGGCCGCGGTCTCACCCGACACCCAGCGTGCCGACCCCGATCGCGGTGCGGGTGGAGCGAGCTTCGGTGGTGACGCCAACCGCGGAGAGTCGACCGTCTTCGACGAGTCAGACCGCACGCCCGACGGCCCGGCGGAGGCCGACGCGGACGACGACGCGGACGACGACGAGTGAGCCGACCCGGATTGGGTCGGCCGCATCCGTGGTGCTAACGTTTCCCCTCGCTTGGGGGTGTGGCGCAGTTGGTAGCGCTTCTCGTTCGCAATGAGAAGGTCAGGGGTTCGAATCCCCTCACCTCCACCAAGTAGCAACGCTCAGAAGACCGATCCGAGAGGGTCGGCCTTCTGCGTTCTGCAGCCATCCTCCGGCCACGCCCCGCGTCTGTGCGCGCGGCTGCTCCCGCGCATCATTCGTGGATCTTGGACATCCAGTCGGGGGGAACGCGGTCGGCGGGACCGGGGACGGTCTGGTCGAGCGGGTGGTGCTGCGGATCGATGAGACGCGGACCCTTGGCGACCTGTTCGGTGGCGTAGTCCCAGAACCAGTCCTCACCCGGCTCGAAGCTCTGGATGACCGGATGCCCGGTCTGCGCCGCGTGGCGACTGGCGTGCTGTTGGGGTGAGCTGTCGCAGCACCCGATGTGGCCGCACTGGGCGCACCGTCGCAGGTGGAACCACCAGCCGCTGCTGGCCTCGCACTCGACGCATCCGGGGCCGCTGGGAATGGCGTCCAGGTTGATTCCGCTCACGGGGCGCCTCCGAGGTCCTGGTCGAATGTCCGATGTCAGCGTAGTTTCATCGGCGCCGCTTCAAAAGGAGCGCATGGATCCGTAGAGAAGGGGTCCGGCCATGCCTGAGTCCCGCGATCTCGCTGCCGATCGGCCGGAACCGCGACTGACCACCGGTCAGTTCGCGCGGCTGGCTGCCTACGGCACGACGTACGACGTGACGACGGGTGATCAGCTCTACTCCACTGGTGACGTCGGCTATGACTTGATCCTGTTGGTTTCCGCACAGGTCGAGATCGTGCGAGATGCCACCCAGATGGAGCCCGAGTCGGTCGTGGCGAGGCACGGGCCGGGAAGCTTCCTCGGTGAGCTCAGCATGCTGACCGGGCAGATGGTCTTCCTGACCGCTCGCGTGACGCAGCAAGGGGCCGTCGTACGGATCGATTCCTCGGGTTTCCGCAAGGTGATGGCGGAGCAGCCTGACATCGCCGACGTCCTCCTCAACGTCTTCAGCGTGCGTCGCGACAAGCTCATGTCGGTCGCCGGTGCCGCGCTCGAGCTCTTCGGGCGGACAGACTCCCCGCGAGCGCGGGAGTTGCGCAGCTATGTGGCGAGGCTGTCCCTGCCGCACGTCTGGTTCGAGGCCGAGTCGATCGCGGGCAAGGCCGCGCTGATGGTCAACGGCATCGGGCCCGAGGACCTGCCGGCTGCGGCATTGGCCGGGCGAATTCTGCGAAACACGACCGCTGGCGAGCTTGCCCAGGAGCTGGGGCTGACCTATCACGACGCGCCTGACCAGGTGGACCTGGTCGTCGTGGGTGCGGGCCCGGCGGGCCTGGCCGCCGCGGTGTACGGCGCCTCCGAGGGGTTGGTGACCTTGCTGCTGGATGCGTCCGCACCTGGTGGGCAGGCGGCGCGGAGTTCGCGGATCGAGAACTATCTCGGCTTTCCGCAAGGTGTGTCCGGAGAGGCGTTGACGCGGCGGGCGATGATCCAGGCGCTGAAGTTCGGCACGCAGCTGTTCACGCCGTGCCACGTCACGGGGCTCACTGCGTGCGAGACGGGTCTGGTGCTGCGCCTGGTCGACGGCAGCGAGATCCCGGCCAGAGCCGTCATCGTGGCGACCGGAGCGGAGTACGGTCGCCTCGAGGTTGACCGCTGGACGGACTTCGAGCTCGCTGGCGACATCAGGTTCTCGGCGACCGAACTCGACGTCCGCCCGTACGCCGGACAGCCAGTGGTGGTCGTCGGCGGGGCGAACTCCGCCGGACAGGCGGCCCTGTACGTCGCATCCCAGGGCTCCCATGTGGACATGATTGTCCGCGCCCAGGACATCGGCGCACGAATGTCGTCGTACCTGGTGGAGCGGGCGATCGCGCACCCGTTGATCGAGGTCCACACCGCTAGCACGATCGTCGGTCTCTCCGGTGACGAGCGCCTCCGAGCGGTGCAGATCGAGACAGAGGGACGCAAGCGGGACCTGACCGCGCGAGCGATCTTCTGCTTCATCGGCGCCACCCCGGCGACGGGCTGGCTACCGGACCAGGTGGCGCGTGACGCACGGGGATTCGTCCTCACCGACGGCGTTCTCGACGCTGTGCTCGGCGACGGCGCCTCGAGGCTGCCCTTCGAGACCAGCATGCCGGGCGTGTTCGTGGCCGGCGATGTCCGGGCCGGATCTCAGAAGCGGGTCGCCGCTGCGGTCGGCGAGGGCGCGGGCGCCGTGGCGTCGGTGCATGCCTGGCGGGCGCGAGAGGCGGAACGAACCTAGGGCTCGATGACCAGGTCGGCGA
The DNA here is from genome assembly GCA_030145945.1 of Nocardioides sp. Classification (GTDB taxonomy): domain Bacteria; phylum Actinomycetota; class Actinomycetes; order Propionibacteriales; family Nocardioidaceae; genus Nocardioides. The sequence continues at coordinate 6,889 of JASLDK010000439.1, read as the reverse complement.
TCATGTCGTCGCGAAGGGTGAAGCGGAAATGGAGGTCGACGACTCCGCCGGGGAAGTCGCCTTCGAGGTGATGGACGACGTCATAGCGGGCGCTGTCGAGTCGGCCGGTGCCGATGAGCTCGCTGGTGTAGGTGTACTCGCTGGTCGCGCGGCTGAGCCAGGCCCTGATGGCGTCGCGGCCGTCATAGGTGTTCCCCTCGTCGGTCACTGTGGCGGTCTCCTCGAAGCAGGCGATCTCCGCGTCGAGGTCGTGGACCTGGTGTGCGGAGAGGAAGGCGCGGATCGAGGTGGGCAGCTCGTCGAAGGGCAACGGGGTCGTCTGGGTCCAGTCGGTTGTCATGGGTTGACGGTCGACCCTCTCGTGACGAGAGGGTCAAGCCCATGGACTCTCTCGTCACGAGAGGGTTCACAATGCGATGGTGGGAACAGCGATGACGATCGGCGACTTCGCTGCGGTGACTCAGCTGACCATCCGGACCCTGCGTCACTAACACCAGGCCGGCGTGCTCGAGCCGGCCGAGGTCGACGCGGGCACCGGCTACCGCTACTACGCCCCTGAGCAGATCCCGGTTGCCCAGCTGATCCACCGTCTGCGAGAGCTCGATCTCCCGCTGCCCGAGGTCAAGGCACTCATGGCGACGGCTGACCCTGGGCGTCGCAACGCGCTCGTCGCCGACCATCTGGCACGCCTGGAGGGCCAGCTTGACCGCACCAGGTCCGCGGTCCAGGCTCTGCGTCAGCTGCTCGACCCCGAACCGTCGAGCCTCGATGTGGAGCTGAGAGTCCTCCCGGCGCGCACCGTGGCCGTGGTGTCCGCAACGGTCGAACAGGGCGAGGTCTTCGCCTGGTACGACGCTGCTGCGGTGACCCTGGACGCGGCGGTTGCTCCGGCGTACCGGACCGGGCCGTTGACGGGACAGTACGCCAACGCGCTGTTCACCGAGGGCCGCGGGATCGCCCGGCTCTGCTACCCGATCGTGGCGGACCGGGCTCTCGACGACGGTGCCGTCGAGGTGGTGGAGCTGCCGGCCGTCGAGCTGGCGTTGGTCACCCATCGCGGCAACCACGACACCATCGCCGAGACCTACGGCCGGCTCGGCGCATGGGTGGCCAACCACGCCCTGTCCATCGACGACTCGATCATCGAGGTCTACCTCGTCGGTCCCCGGGACACCGCCGACGAGGACGCGTGGCGAACCGAGATCGGGTGGCCGGTGCTGCGCCTCGGCGAATGATCGGCCAGCCGGGACGGCTATTCCGGCCAGGCGTTCTCCTGGATGATCCGCACGAAGTCCGCCCGCCTGAAGGTGGGGTCGAAATGGGCGAGTACGTCGTCGTTCATGGTGCCGAAGGTGGTGTCGGGCCGGTCGGCCATGCCGTCGTGGAAGGCCTTGAGGATCTGGTTCTTGAAGTCCGGGCGCGGGTGTGCGGCGACGACGGCGGCCTTCTGGTCGTCGGTGATCTCGTGGAGGTCGAGACCGAGTACGTCGGTCTCCACCCCGAGGGTGACGACGAGGACCTCGGGTGCCAGATGAGCGGGAATCTCAGGGGTGGTGTGGAGGGCGATGCCCAGCCACACGTTCCGCGCGTCTCGTTCGGAGGCTCCGTGGTCGAGGAGGAAGGATCTGGCCAGGTCGGCTCCGTCGACCTCGAAGCGCTGATCCTTGCGGCCATGGGCAGCGGTGAGGCCGAGGTCGTGGAAGAGTCCGCCGACGTAGGCGAGTTCAGGATCGACCGGATCGCTCATTGCCGACCCCATCGTCAACACGCGCCGAGCCTGCCAGGCCGCGTACGCTCACCCGGGCAGGTCAGGCCGGTCTCATCTTCCGACCGGGTCGTCCTTCACCTCAGCAGCGAGAGGAGCATCATGGCGAGCCGGGGTCGTTGGGTCGCATCGGCGGCCGAGGTCTGCATCTTCCTCACGGGCGTGGCGGTCCTCTTCACCGTCGAGCCCTGGGCACTGACCGCCTGGCTCGTCATCGGCAGCCTCTACCTCGTCGGCGGGACGGCGGCCGTGTGGAGAGGCGACCCGCTTGCTGCTGACGATGTCGCTGCGATGCCTTCGGTTGCCCGCTGGTCCTGGATCCCGCCGGTCCTGGCGGCGTCGATCGGCGTGGTCTCGGCGGTCACGGCCCTGCGTGCGGCTCGTGGTGACTCAGGCGCGTCGGACAGCCTCGGTCTCGTCATCGCCGCCTCCTTGGGCGTCATCCTCTCGTGGATGCTGCTGCAGGTCGGCTTTGCGCAGATGTACCTCATCCTCGACGTGACCGGACCGGAGGAAGACCTTCGTTTCCCGGAGGGATCGACCCGGTCAGTCCTGAGCTACCACTACTTCGCCTTCACCCTCGGCACCTCGTTCGCCACCAGCGACGTGGAGATCGTGAGCGTCCGCATGCGGCGGTTGGCGCTCCTGCATGCAGTCGTTGCCTTCTTCTACAACGCGCTCGTCGTCGCGGTCGCCTTCCAGGTGCTGCAGGGCTCTGTCACCAGGTAGTTGTCGGCCCCAAGCCCAAGGGGGAGGCAATGCATGGCTGTGTGCGCCAGGCGTAGCCTCGCGAAGACCCCCAACTCTCGGAGAGGAACGATGATGCGCTCACCCGCACGCCGGCTCGCCCAACTTCTGACCGGCTCGACCTATGCCCTGCTGGGGTACGACGCGGCCCGTGCTCCGGGCGGTCGGGTGGACGCGGCCCGGCCGCTGCTCGCGGGGATGCGCGGCGTCGTACCTCTTCCGGAGGACGACGAGTTGCTGGTCCGTGCCAACGGAGCGCTCCAGGCAGCGGCCGGCGCTGCGCTGGCCGCTGGTGTCCTTCCCCGGCTGTCCGCTGTCGCCCTGATCGGATCGTTGATCCCGACGACAGCCGCCGGGCACGCGTTCTGGACGATCGAGGACCCGGGCGCGCGCAAGATGCAGCAGATCCAGTTCGTCAAGAACATGGCCATGATCGGCGGCCTGGTCTATGCCGCGCTGGACCGCGACCGGCACTGACGCCAACGGCTCCAGCCCGTCTCAAGTCCACCTCCAGTCCCGGCAGTGATGATGGCGGGATGAACCGCTCGATCTCGGCGACTTCGCTGTACGCGCCGCCGGATCTGGCTAGCCTTCCGTGGATGAGAGTTCGTGTGCTCGGACCGCTGGAGGTCGAGGTCGACGGCCAGACCCTCGACGTCGGCGCCCCGAAGCCTCGCCAGCTGCTGTCAACGCTGGTCCTGCACCGAGATCGACCGGTCAGCATCGACCGTCTGGTCCACGCGTTGTGGGGTGAGGATCCTCCGGCCAGCCATGCGGTGACCATCCAGGGATACGTCGCGGGCCTGCGCAAGGTGTTGGAGCCCGGCCGCGCGCGCCGCGAGGCCGGCACCCTCATCCGGACCTCCGCCCTCGGCTACACGTTGCAGTTGCCCGAGACCGCGACCGACGTCGGCCGACTGGAAGCGGCTCTCGCGGCCGCGGTCACGCAGTTGCGTGTCGACCCGGACCAGCCGTGGAATCTCGCCGATGCGGTCGACGACGAGGCGATCGGCGTACTCACGGGCGACCTCGACGACGCCCTCGAGTCGTGGCGGGGAGAGCCCTATCTCGAGCTCGGCGACGACCCGGCCGTCGTCGCGGAGCGGGTCCGCCTGCGTGAGGTCCGCACGTCCGCGATCGAGGTGCGGGAGTTGCTGCGGATGCACCAGGGTGGTGCGGCTGAGGCGGCTCGGCGCCTGGAGGTGGAGGCCCGGGAGCACCCGCACCGCGAACGACTGTGGTTGCTCCACGCTGCAGCCTTGGTGCGTGCCGAGCGGCAGGTCGATGGTCTCAACGCGCTGCGCACACTGCGCGACACCCTTCGGGACGACCTCGGGGTCGACGCGAGCGCGGCGGTGGGCAGCTTGGAGACCGCGATCCTGCAACAACGACTCACCGGTCGCGTCGACGGCAGGGGAGAACGGCCGGCGCCCGTCCTCAGGGTGGCGGTCGTGGACGACCATCCGATGTTCCGGATGGGGATGACCGGGCTCCTCGGTTCCCTCGACGGGTTGGAGCTCGTGGGTTCCGCAGGTGACGTGGCGTCGGCACATGAGCTGATCGCGCGAGGGGTCGACGTGGTCCTGATGGACCTCGACCTGGCCGGGGAGTCCGGCATCGATCTCACCCGCGACCTCCTGCGGCGCCACCGCGATCTCAAGGTGCTCGTGATGACGATGCATGAGGATGACACCCATGTGGTCGGCGCTCTGGACGCCGGTGCAGCGGGATACCTGCTGAAGTCGGCGGAGGCGGACGACGTGCTGCGAGCCGTCCGTGCGGTCAGCCGTGGCGAGCTCATCATCGGCTCAGCCATCGCCGGTGCGGCGCGCTCCCGCCTGGCGCGGCCGTGACCACCCTCCCTGCAGTACGCCGGCCCTCCGCGATCTCGCGGCCGCGACTGCCCGCCGCCGCGCGGTCCTGGTCGGTTCTCGCCGCCGTCATCGCAGGACTCTCCTGGACGATGGCAGTCGGTGGCATCGTGACCCTGATCGTCACCGGCATCACGCCCCCCAACGTCGCCGACTGGATCATGGACACCGTCACGGCCGTCGTCTACGGCGGGGTCGTGATGATGATGCTGCCCCGCACGAGGCATGCCGTCGTGTGGCTGTTGGCGCTGACCGCCCTGGGCTGCGGGGCCTCCGGCCTGGCGACCGGGTACGTCGCGCTCACCGGCGACTGGCCGGCGCAGGACCTTGCGTTCTACGTGCCGTTCTGGGCGTGGGTTCCGGGTGTCTACGCAACCGTCGCGATCGTCCCCGTGCTCGTCGTACCCAAGGAGGGGCGGCGCTGGCCGGCCCTCGCGCTGAGCTCCGTCACGATCGCGGCAGCCACCGTGCCGAGCCTCACCGTCGTACGACCGGATCTGCCGCACAACCCGCTCGGCGTGAACTGGCCGTGGTGGCAGTCGATGTTGACCTGGCTGGGGATGTGGCCGGATCGAACGGTTGCCCTGATCGGTGCCGGCGTGTGGATCTGGCTGCTCGCACGTGTGTTGCAGACACCCAGGTCGCAGCGGCGCGGCCTCGGGTGGTTGCTCGCCGGGCACTCCGCGATGGTCGTCGCGCTGGTGGCGTTCCTGCTGCCGTGGGCCAGTGACTGGTCGGGCGGCGCAGCCGAGGTCAGCGGGACCCTCCTGCTGTTGGCACAGCTCTTCCTGCCGGCCTCGATCCTCGTCCTGGTGCTCGGACGGCAGATGTGGGGCGTCGACGCCCGCGTCAACCGGGGCGTGGTGTGGGCGATCATGACGGTCTCGATCGCCCTGGCCTACCTGCTGCTCGTCGCGGTCACGGCGTGGCTGCTGCCCAACCAGTCCGACGTCGCCCTCGGCGTCGCGGTGGGTCTTGTCGGTCTCGGCGCCACCCCGTTGCGCAGACTGGTGCAGCGGCGCGCTGATCGTCTGGTCTACGGCACGGGCGCCGATCCGACGCGGCTCCTCTCGAGCGCGGACAGCGGGAGTGCTCACGACATCGACGCCCTGGCGGCGGCGTTGTGCCGCGGCCTGCGGCTGGACGAGGTCCGCATCGTCGCCTCCGGGGACGAGTTCTCCGTCATCGATCCGGCGCAGGACCGCGACGACGTCGTCCTGACACTGACCAGTCGCGGTCGCGATGTCGGGGTGCTCGTCGCGCGGCCACGACCTGGCGAGCGCCTCGACCAGCGGAGTCTGCGGATGTTGACCGAGGTGGCCGGTCTGGTCGGCATGACCATGGACCTGACCCAGTCGGTGGAGGCGTTGACCGCGGCCCGGCGCCGGATGAGCGGCGTACGCCAGGAGGAGCGCAGGATGCTCCGCCGTGACCTGCACGACGGCCTCGGCCCCGCTCTTGCTGGGATTCGACTCGGTCTGGTCGCAGCGCGGGGTCTCCGGGAGCGTGATCCGCAGGCTGCCGAGGAGATGCTCGACGCGCTGGAGCGGGAGCTGTCCCAGCAGGGCGAGGAGGTACGCCGACTCAGCCGGTCGCTGGTCCCGTTGGCGCTCGAGGACGGGGATCTGACGAGTGCCCTGCGTTCGCTGGCGGATCGCTTCAGCGGCGCTGATCTCACGATCGCCGTCAGTGTTGCGCCCGACGTCGAGTTGGATCCGTCCGTCCAGGTCGCGGTCTATCAGATGGCGAGCGAGGCGCTGCTCAACGTGAGCCGCCATGCGCAGGCCAGCCGGTGTGAGCTCGTCCTGCGCCGTCGCGCCGACGGAGACACGCTCCTCGTCGTCTCCGACGACGGTGTCGGCATCCCGGCCGACTCCGTCGAGGGTGTCGGCCTGCGGTCGATGCGCGAGCGGGCCGAGGAGCTCGGTGCTGCGCTCAGGATCGATGGCTCCCCGGCAGGCGCGGGGAGTCGGATCGAGCTCCGCCTCCCCGCATCCTGACCCTCGATCGGGCTCAGCCGAACACCTCCGCCTCACGGCGGGCGAATCCCTTCCGAGAGCTGGCCAGCAGCAGTCGCATGCCCGGGCCGCCGATGGCTGCCACCCGTGCCGCTGTGCTGTCGTCGAGCCCCTTGAAGATCCACGGCAGGAAACGACGGGCGTGCCCCACCGAGGGGCGACCCCGGAACTTCTCGCGTTCGATCACCTCCCACTCCTCGCCGGGCACGTAGTGCTGCAGGATCGCGACGGCGGCCTGCTCCTCGTGTCCCAGGTGCTGGCCGAGAATGCTCTGCAGCTCGGCGAGGTCATCGAGCAGGTCACCATGCACGTCGGCGTCCGCGCGCTGGGCGAGTGCGGCGAAGCCGGCGTCGCAGGAGGTCAGCAGGGGATCGAGAGTCTCGTGCTCCTCCTCCATCTCCGCCAGCACCCGCAGGCTGTCGGTGTCGTCGGCTGCCTGCGCCCGCTCGGCGAGGAGCGGCCAGAGGATCTCGTCCTCCTTGGTGTGG
>JASLDK010000097.1 GCA_030145945.1 Nocardioides sp. | reverse complement strand
CTCCAGCGGCATCGGGGCCGCCACCGCCCGCCACCTCGCCCGCGCCGGCTTCGAGGTCGTCTGCGCGGCCCGCCGCACCGACCGGATCGAGGCGGTGGCCACCGAGATCGGGGGGCGGGCCGTGGCCTGCGACGTGACCTCGCCCGAGTCGGTCGCCGCGCTCGCCGCGGAGGTGGGCCCGCGGCTCGACGTCCTGGTCAACAACGCGGGCGGCGCCTTCGGCCTGGCCCCGGTCGCGGAGGCCGACGCCGACGACTGGCGCCGGATGTTCGACGTCAACGTGCTCGGGCTGATGCAGGTCACCAAGGCGCTGCTGCCGGCGCTGGTGGCCAGCGGCGACGGGGTGATCGTCAACCTGGGCTCGACCGCCGGCCGGGTCGCCTACGAGGGCGGCGCCGGCTACACCGCTGCCAAGCACGGCACGAAGGTGGTCACCGAGACGCTGCGCCTGGAGCTGTTCGACCAACCTGTGCGGGTCTGCGAGATCGCGCCCGGCATGGTGCGCACCGACGAGTTCTCACTCGTCCGCTTCGACGGCGACCAGGCCCGCGCCGACGCCATCTATGCGGGTGTCGCCGAGCCCCTGGTCGCCGACGACGTCGCCGACGCGATCGCCTGGGTGACGACGCGTCCTTCCCACGTCAACATCGACGAACTGGTGATCAAGCCACGGGCCCAGGCCGCGCAGCACAAGGTGCACCGGGTGCTGTAGCCGGCTCAGCGGTGCGCGAGGCTGCGACCCCGCAGCGCCAGCGCCCGTGGGACACCGCGCCACGCACTCGTCGAACGCACCGACAGCGCAGCATGCGCCGGGAGCACGATGCCCATCGCGAGATGGGCAAGGTCCTGTGGGCTCCGCGTGACGGCCAGTCCGTTGCGGAACTCCCCGGCGGCCGACGTACCGCCCCACGCCTGGGTCGGCTGGGCATGACGGGCCCGAGCGCGGATCAACGAGCTTGCGGGCACCCCGTCCAGCGCGGCATGCACGTGACGGGGAACGGTCGCGGGCAGGCCGATCGTGGCACGGGTGAGGGCGAGGGAGACGAGCGCTGGCTCGTTCAGCGTGGCCTGAGCGCCGTCGAAGACCGCCGGGTCCCTGGCCAGTCGGCGCAGGTCGACAAGGGTGCGCAGCCAGGTCCAGCCCTCACGATGACCGGCGAGGTGACGCAACGCGTCCGACGGCGCGAGGGTCGGGATGTCCACACCGCCCACGTCGACCCTGGCTGCGCGTCCGAACAGCACCGATGGGTCGGGGTGCGCCCGGGGCATCGTGTCGAGCCTCCAGTGCAGGTCCACATCACAGCCCGCGCCGAGATAGGTCAGCGTCCGGCCCCAGCGCAGGTTGTGGCGCCATGCCCACATCTCCGGCTCGACCCGGCCGCAGGGATCCAGGGCCCAGCCCGCTGACGTCAGTCTTCGGTGGGTCTCGACCGTGTCCGCCGGGCGCACGAGCAGATCGATGTCGCCGGCACCCCGGGAGTGCGCGGCGCCGGTCGTCAGAAGGGCGAGCGGAATGCCCTTGACCACCATGGCCTCGATGCCTGCGGCGTCGAGCAGTCGCCATGCGCGGGCGGTCTCGAAGGCCTGGATCAGGTGGCGTTGCCGGTTGGCCTCGACCAGTGCTGCCAGCACACGGGTCACGTCGTCAGCCAAGCCGAGCACGCGGGCGTGGTGGTGCAGGACCTCCGGCACGCGGTGTCGTCGTACCGCTTCGAGCAGATCCGTGGTCGCAACCGGCTGCTCGAGGTCGCCGCCAACCGGTCGCGGCGCGACGCCCTCCTCGATCCCCAGCGCCGTGTCGAGGAGACGACCGAGGAGGTCGAGAGCGGGGGTCACGGCGCGAGGGTGTCACGCCCGTCGATCCCACCGGGGCAGAACCGAGAAGCCCGGAAAGTAAAATATCTCCCGAAACTCCGGCGGCGCCGTGCCCTACGCCAGACCATGGCGTTCTCCCTGTGACGGGGAACTCCCTCCCTCCGTCCTGCACCCCACTTGGAGCTCACATGAAGCTGTCCTACGTTCCCCCCACGCTGGAGACCCTGACCCTCAGCGCCACCCAGGACATCCACATCGGTGGCGGTCTCGACATCGACCTCACCCTCGGCCTCGGCAGCTGACCCTTCGTCAGCGGCTGGCTGTCACGGCGGCATGGTGCCTGCTCGGCATCACCCGCCTGGCCACGTCGGTTCTGCCGTTCCGCGCGGTCCGGTGGCTTCTCGGCGAGTCGTCCAGCGCGAACCGGCCGGCCTCGGCTCCGGCCATCGACGCGACCGACCCTCAACGTTCGCGCGCGCAGGCGGTGGGAGGGGCGGTCCGTCAGGCTGCCCGTCGTACGCCGTGGACCTCGAACTGCTATCCGCAGGCCCTGACCGCGCGCGTCATGCTGCGTTGCCTGCGAGTGCCGCACACCGTGACCTTCGGTCTGCGACGCGACGAGGCCGGCGACCTTCGGGCCCATGCGTGGGTCAGCGTCGCTGACCTGATCGTGACCGGGGGTTCTCTTCAGGAATGGACCCCCGTCGGCCGATTCTCCTGGCGACCCTGACCGTCCCTCTCGCTCCCCGGCTGGCCCACTTTCGTGAACCTCACTTCGTACGCCGCTTTCGGACTGGTGATCGCCAGTGAGCTGGCGCTGCCCGACCTGACGCCCCTGCCCGACTCCGGCGGCACGTCCGTCGCCGAGGTCATCGTCCGCCGCGGCCCGGTGCCGCCGCCGTCCCCCGCCGCCTCGCTCCTGCCGAAGGGCCTGTGGGTGGACGGCGATCGGGTCGGCTTCGACGTCCCCGAGGTCGGACGCTATGCCTGCGAGCGCGGCGCGGCGATCACCGTGCAACCGCTGGCGACAGCGGACGAGGATGCCGTGCGCTTGTTCCTGCTCGGGTCCGCGCTCGGCATCGTGCTCGCCCAACGCGGACATCTGGTGCTGCACGGCAACGCCTTCGTCGTCGACGGCTCCGCCGCGGTCGTCCTCGGGCATTCCGGCGCCGGCAAGTCGACCCTGGCCGCAGAGATGCATCGCCGTGGGTACGCCGTCCTCACCGACGACGTGGCGCCGATCGACGACCTGGGCAGGGTGGTGCCCGGTTGGCCGCGGATCAAGCTGTGGCGCGACGCCGTGGAACGGATCGGGCTGTCGCCCGACGGGCTGTCGCGCGTGAACGCGTCGTTCGAGAAGTTCCACGTGCCGCTGGAGCGGGCGGAGGGCCTGGCGCCGGTGCCGGTGCGCTGGATCTACGTCCTCGACCGCCACGAGGGTCCACTGAGCCTGTCAACCGTCACCGGCGCGGCCGCCTTCACGACACTGCACGAACACGCCTATCGCAACGAGATCCTCCTCGGCGCGCTGCGGCGTACCCATCTGGCGCGCAGCGCCGCCGTCGCGGCCTCGGCCCGGATCACCCGGCTCGACCGCCCCCGCGGCGTCGACTCCGTGGCCGCGTCGGCCGACGCGATCCTCGCCGACATCGAAGCCGATCCTGAACCGAACCCCCGAGAGGAATCCCATGACCCCGCCCTCGCCCCGGCAACCTGAACAGTGGATGCGTGACCCCGGCCTCCAGGCTGTCGAGATGGGCGACGAGTTCGTCATGATGGGCCTCGACCAGGGCGAGTACTACGCGATCAAGGGCGTCGCCGCCACCTTGTGGCGGCACCTCGCCGAGCCCCACGACGTCACCGAGCTCTGCGCCCTGGTCGCCGAGGAGTACGACGTCAGCGCGGCCGACTGCCGGGCCGACGTCGAAGCGTTCCTCGAGCAACTGCGGGACAAGCGGATGGTGCGCACGGCCTCCTGACCCTCTGCTCGCGCCTTTCACACGCCTCGCACCTTTTCGTGGCTTGAATCCTGCGAGCGGTGTGAAACGCTGCGCGCACTCGACAAACGCCGACGGCCCGGTCCCTCCGAGGAGGGACCGGGCCGTCGTGGTGCTGGGATCAGCTGCAGCCGGAGGTGCTGCCGCAGCCCTCGCAGACGTAGCAGGAGCCGGCGGGACGCATCTTGGTTCCGCAGGTCATGCACAGCGGGCTGTCGACCGCGTGGCCGGTGATCTGCTCGAGCAACTCGGCGGTCGTCTTGGCGACCTTGACCGCGGGGGCGCCAGCGAGGGGGTCCTCGTCGACCTCGACGTCGACGACGTCCTCCACGATCGGGGCGGCCTTGGCGACCGGAGCCGTCTCGACGAGCTCGGAGGCGTTGCCGGTCTCCTCGACGGGCTCGTAGGAGCCGGTCTCGAGGTGGCGCTGACGCTCATCGGCGGAGTAGATGCCGAGGGCGGAACGCTCGTCGAAGGACAGGTAGTCGAGCGCCAGACGGCGGAAGACGTAGTCCATGATCGACTGGGCCATCCGGACGTCCGGGTCGTCGGTGAGGCCGGCGGGCTCGAAGCGCAGGTTGGTGAACTTCGAGACGTAGGTCTCCAGCGGGACGCCGTACTGCAGACCGATCGAGACGGCGATCGAGAAGGCGTCCATCACACCCGCCAGGGTCGAACCCTGCTTGCCGAGCTTCAAGAAGATCTCGCCGAGCGACTGGTCGTCGTGGGCACCGGAGGTCATGTAGCCCTCGGCGCCGGCCACCGTGAAGGAGGTGGTGCGGGCCAGGCGCGACTTCGGGAGGCGCTTGCGGGTCGGGGCGTAGACGACCTTCTCGACGACCTTCTCGACCACCTTGGCCTCGGCGTCGGCGGCGTCCGCGGCAGCAGCGTCCTTCTTGGCCTTGCCGCCGCCGTCGGCCAGCGGCTGGCCCACCTTGCAGTTGTCGCGGTAGATCGCGGTGGCCTTGAGGCCGAGCTTCCACGACTCCATGTAGATCGACTCGATCTCCTCGATCGTCGCCGACTCCGGCAGGTTGACCGTCTTGGAGATCGCGCCCGACAGGAACGGCTGGCAGGCAGCCATCATCAGCACGTGACCCATGGGCTTGAGCGCGCGCTCACCCATCGCGGTGTCGAAGACCTCATAGTGCTCGGGCTTGAGGCCGGGAGCGTCGACCACGTGACCGTGCTCGCCGATGTAGTCGACGATCGCCTCGATCTTCTCCTCGTCGTAGCCCAGCTTCTTCAGCGCCCGCGGGATGGTCTGGTTGACGATCTGCAGCGAGCCGCCGCCGACCAACTTCTTGAACTTGACCAGCGAGAAGTCCGGCTCGATGCCGGTCGTGTCGCAGTCCATCATGAAGCCGATCGTGCCGGTCGGTGCGAGCACCGATGCCTGCGCGTTGCGGAAGCCGTTGACCTTGCCGAGGTCGACGACCTTGGCCCACTCCTCGCTGGCGAGCTTGTGGACCTCCGCATCGGCGATGTGCAGCGTGCGGACGTCGTCGTTGGCAGCCTGGTGCTTGCGCATGACGCGGTTGTGCGCCTCGGCGTTGCGGGCATAGCCGGCGTACGGGCCGACGATGGCGGCCAGCTCGGCCGAGCGACGGTAGGACGTACCGGTCATCAGCGAGGTGATGGTCGCAGCCATCGCACGCCCGCCCTCGGAGTCGTAGCCGAGACCCATCGCCATCAGGAGCGCCCCGAGGTTGGCGTAGCCGATGCCGAGCTGGCGGTAGTCACGGGTGGTCTTGCCGATCGGCTCGGTCGGGAAGTCGGCGAAGCAGATCGAGATGTCCATCGCGGTGATGATCAGCTCGACGGCCTTCGCGAACAGCGGGGCGTCGAAGGTGTCGTCCTCGCGCAGGAACTTGAGCAGGTTGAGCGAGGCCAGGTTGCACGAGGAGTTGTCGAGCGACATGTATTCCGAGCACGGGTTGGACGCGGTGATCCGGCCCGTCTCCGGGTTGGTGTGCCAGTCGTTGATCGTGTCGTCGTACTGCAGGCCCGGGTCGGCGCACGCCCAAGCGGCCTCGCTGATCTTGCGGAACAGGGCACGGGCGTCGACGGTCTCGATGACCTCACCCGTGGCGCGAGCGCGCAGGCCGAACTCGCCACCGTTCTCGACCGCACGCATGAACTCGTCGTTGACGCGCACCGAGTTGTTGGCGTTCTGGTACTGCACGGAGGTGATGTCCTTGCCGCCCAGGTCCATGTCGAAACCGGCGTCGCGCAGAGCGCGGATCTTGTCCTCCTCGCGCCACTTCGTCTCGACGAACTCCTCGATGTCGGGGTGGTCGACGTCCAGGACGACCATCTTGGCCGCGCGACGGGTCGCGCCACCGGACTTGATGGTGCCGGCGGAGGCGTCGGCTCCGCGCATGAAGGAGACCGGGCCCGAGGCCGTGCCGCCCGACTTCAGCAGCTCCTTGGAGGAGCGGATCCGGGACAGGTTGAGGCCGGCGCCGGATCCGCCCTTGAAGATGAAGCCCTCTTCCTTGTACCAGTTGAGGATCGAGTCCATCGAGTCATCCACGGACAGGATGAAGCAGGCCGACACCTGCTGCGGGGCCGTCGTACCGACGTTGAACCAGACGGGCGAGTTGAACGAGAAGTACTGGTTGACGAGCAGCCAGGTCAGCTCGTGCTCGTAGATCTCCGCGTCGGCAGCACTGGCGAAGTAGCCGTGCTCGACACCCGCCTTGACGTACGTCGACACGACGCGGTCGATGAGCTGCTTGAGGCCGGTCTCGCGCTGCGGGGTGCCGACCGCGCCCCGGAAGTACTTGGTGGTGACGATGGTCGAGGCGTTGACCGACCAGGACTGCGGGAACTCGACGCCGAGCTGCTCGAAGACGACCTCGTTGGTCTTCCAGTTGGTCTGGACGACGTCGCGACGCTCCCAGGTCAGCTCGTCATAGGGGTGCACGCCCTCGGTGCTGAAGACCCGCTGGATCTGCAGACCCTTGGTCTGGGCCTCGGTCTGGTTGCTGGCCGTCTCGGTCATGACTCTCCTGGTGTCGGTTGCGCTGTCGGTGCGCGGATGTGGTGCGGGCGGAGTGGTTCAGATGGGCGTTGCACAACGGGGAAGAAGGTGGCCCGGCAGGCAGCTTCCCCACTACCTGCCGGGCGATCGTGGTCAGCCCGTGGGGGCTGGGGCGTCGAGCACCTCCGAGGCGAGCTGGTGCTCAGCGCGCAGCAGGGAGATCTCGTGCTCGAAGTCGGCGGCCGACTCGAAGCCGCGATAGACGGAGGCGAAACGGAGGTAGGCGACCTCATCGAGGCGTCGTAGCGGGGCGAGGATCGCCAGACCCACCTCGTGGGCCGCGATCTCGGGGCTGCCGGCCAGGCGCAACTGGTGCTCGACCTCCTGGCCCAGCAGGGCGAGGTCGTCCTCGCCCACCGGGCGGCCCTTGCAGGCCTTGCGTGCGCCGGCGACGGCCTTGTCGCGGTTGAACGGCTCGGTCGCGCCGGAGCGCTTGAGCACGGTCAGCTGCATGGCCTCGACGGTGGTGAAACGCTTCTCGCAGGTCGGCGCCTGGCAGACCCGGCGACGCCGGATCGAGCAGCCGTCATCGGCCACACGGGAGTCGAGGACCTTCGTGTCGTGGTGCTTGCAGTACGGACAGTGCATGGTCTCCTCCTTCCGCGGGGCGCTGCCCCGATTCCTGTGGAGAACCGAGGCGAAACGGTGAGTTGTCCACACCTTCCTGTGGGTGACGCACGGTCACCCTGTGCAGTTCGGCAGCCGAACTGTGGACTAGATGTGGAGAACTACATCGTTGTAACTACTAGATGTAGTGGTAACCGTACGCCCCGGCCACCAGTGATGCAAGCGGAAGCAATGACGAATCGAGACCAGCGCCCCGACGCACGACGTTTGCGCAGGTCATCGCCGAAAAAGCCGACACCGGGCCGGCAACACGCCCTGCCGACACCGGCCCTCGCGAGCACCTTGCCGCGGGTTGGTGCCCCGAAGTCTTCGACCATCAGGAACAATGTGGTCCGTGGCGGGCAGCAGGCGGGCGAGCGAACAGGCACGGACGAGCCTGCGTCCGGCGCTCCTCCTCGCGGCCGGCATCACCCTCGCGGTCATCGCGTGGGGATATCTGGTCGTCTCGGCGATCGACTTCGGCGCCACGGCGCGCCACGACGGCAAGAGCAGCGCCTGGGCGCTGCTGGCCGTGGCCTCGATCGGCGCCATGCTGTGCCTCTTCCTCGGGTTCTTGCTGGCGATTCGCCTCTCCCGCGCTCTCGGACTCAGCACGCACGCGCCGCCCCGTCGGCCGCGCCGCGATCCCGCAGCACCCAAGGGCGGCAAGCGAGCAGCACGCTGACGCGCGAAGGGCGGGATCCGGTTCGGTCGGATCCCGCCCTTCGTCTTCCCCGGGGCATTCGCATGCCCCACCTCCACTGGGGTCGAGTCAGTGGAGAAGACCGTGGCCTCAGTTGGCCGGGACCCGGATCTCCTGGCCGACGTAGAGCACACCGCCGTCGATCGCATTGAGGTTCTCGATCGTCCGCATCATCTCGCGCACGTCCCCACCGGAGCTCGCCGCAGCGTCGCTGGCGAGGTCCCACAGGGTATCGCCCGGAGCGACGGTCACCACGTCGAGGTGCGGCGCCGGCCCCTCCGTGCGCGTGGCGGCCGACCCGGACGCCAGCCAGATCGCGGCAAACATGGCGACTGCGAGCGCCAGCACGAAGAGGACCACGCGACCACGGCGAGTGAGTCGCACCTGACCGCGGGCCGGCCGCACTGCAGGCGAGGCCGGCGTGCGCGCGCTTCGGACGGGGGCGAGAGTCAGGGTCTCGAGGGTGATGGTGCTCATGGTGACCTCCGGGGGAAGTGGATGGCCCAGTTCTACGGTTGGGGTCCGACGGAAAGCTGGTCGATCGCGGTTCGATCAGCCGTTCGATCGAACACGTGTACGAGGTTAGATCACCTGTTCGAAGATTTCCAGCACCTGTTCGAATTCCTGTTCGACGGCGTGTCGCGACACGCCCTTCGAACAGATGTTTGAAACTCGAGGTCGGTTTCGTTAGCGTCAGACCACCCGTTCCGGCCCTCCCGCCGGATCTGATCGGCACCCGAACTGGAGGCACCATGGCCGAGCGCAAGGGCGACAAGCCGTCAGCACGCGTCAGCGAGCTGCCGGACGGACCCGCTGACGCGACCGGACTCACACCGCGTCAGCAGCGGGTCCTGGCTCACATCAAGGACAGCATCGAGAAGCGCGGCTATCCGCCGAGCATGCGTGAGATCGGCAGCGCGGTCGGTCTGACCAGCACGTCCAGCGTCGCCCACCAACTGCGGGTCCTGGAGGAGAAGGGCTTCCTCAAACGCGACCCCAACCGGCCACGCGCACTCGAGGTCTTCCTCCCGGAGGTGATGGCCGCACGCCGTGCCATCGGCAGCGCAGGCGAGGAGACGTCGTACGACGAGACCGGCATCGGCGACTCCGCGCCGGTGCCCACCAACGTTCCCGTCGTCGGTCGGATCGCCGCGGGCGGCCCGATCCTGGCCGAGGAGCGGATCGAGGACGTCTTCCCCCTCCCTCGCCAACTGGTCGGCGACGGACAACTGTTCCTGCTCGAGGTCAGCGGTGAGTCGATGATCGACGCGGCGATCTGCGACGGCGACTATGTCGTCATCCGCCAGCAGCCCACTGCAGAGAATGGCGAGATCGTGGCGGCGATGCTCGACGGCGAGGCGACGGTCAAGACCTTCCAACGCAAGGACGGCCAGGTCTGGCTGCTCCCCCACAACCCGCTGTTCGACCCGATCGACGGCACCAACGCCACCATCCTCGGCAAGGTCACCGCCGTCCTGCGCCGGGTCTGAACGGCCGCCGCCGACTCCCCCGTGGTCCCCGCTCAGCGGACGGGCCGCGTGGGAAGTCGGCCGTTGGCGAGGGGTGGCATAAGGTCGAGGCCGTTCTGTCTCCTGACCAAAGGCCGGTCTCGATGTCTCGCCGCAGTCACTTCCCCCCTGCGTTGCTCCTCGCCAAGTTGCTCGCCGCGTTCACCGCAGCCCTGCTCGGCGTCTCCCTGCTCGGTGCCGCGGCTCAGGCTGACGACACCACGCCGACATCGCCGACGGGAACCGCGGTCCCCGTCGACATCGACGACACGCTCGCGCAGGACACCGCCGTGCACGCGCTCGAGACCGTCCAGGACATCGTCGACCCGGCCAACGGCCAGGCAGCCGGCAACGCGAACGCCGATCTGACCACCGCGCTGCGTGACCTCGCCCTCACCCGTGACGACCTCCCGCGCAACCTGCAGGACGACGCCGCCGCGCTCTTGGCCCGTCCCAACTGCGGCGACCCGGCCGGCGGCATGGAGTGCAGTGGGAAGTCTTCGCTCCCGCATTATTCCGTCGCGGAGGCGACACCGGTGTGTGGTGGCGGAATCTGCGTGCACTACGTCCCCCAGGGCTCCGGCGACGGGAACGCTGCCTCACTCAACAACGCGCAGGTCGCCCTGCAGGTGATGAACCAGATCGCCAACCGTTACGTCGCGGCCGGCTACAACCGACCGGTCGGCGACGGGTCCGCGGGATCGACCCCCGGCGGCGCGGGCAACGGTGTGAACGTCTTCGACGTCTACCTCGCCGACCTCGGCAACAGCGGGCTCTACGGCTACTGCACCACCGACAGTCGGGTCTCGGGTCACACCGTGGCTCCGGCGTACTGCGTGCTCGACAACGACTACTCGCCGTCGCAGTACGGCCCGTACACCAGCCCGACCGACAACCTGCGGGTGACGGCGGCGCACGAGTACTTCCACGCCGTGCAGTTCGCCTACGACGTCAATGAGGACAGTTGGCTCCTCGAAGCCACGGCGACGTGGGCCGAGGACGAGGTCTACCCGACGATCAACGACAACCTGCAGTACCTCAAGGCAGGCCCGCTGGGCATCCCCAGCCAGCCACTCGACAGCCGCCTCGGACTCGCTCCCTACGGCGCGTGGGCGTTCTTCAAGTTCCTCAGCGAGCGCTACCCGGCGTTGAACGCCCCCGGCGGAATGCCCGTCATCGTGCGCGACATCTGGAATCTGGCGGTCGGTCCGGCGGGATCGCGCGCCGCGATCGAGGCAGCGCTGGCCGGACGCGGCACCGACCTGCGCACGGAGTTCGGCCTCTTCTCTGCGGTGAACCGCAATCCGGCCGGCTTCTACAGCGACGGAGCCGCCTATCCGGTGGCACGGGCCTGGAAGAGCGTGAAGATGAAGAAGTCGCGCCGGAACTACGCACGCAGCACCAAGATCGACCACCTCGCCTCGCGCACGGTCCGCTTCACCTCGCGGATCAAGGGTCACGCCAAGCTTCGTGTCCACGTCGACGTGGCCAACCGCAAGAAGGGCGGGTACGTCGTGGTCACCATCAAGCGTCGCGGCCTGCCGCCGATCCTCAAGGTCGTCAAGATCAGCAAGCGAGGCGCGAAGACCAAGAGCTTCGCCTTCGGCAAGAAGAAGGTCGAGTGGGTCGAGGTGACCCTGGTCAACGCTGGCAAGCGAAGTGCGAAGGCCAGCATCAGCGCCCAGGTCCGCGGCGGTCGCTGAGCCTGACCTGCTGAGGTCAGCGTCCGCTCAGCCTGCCGAGGGCTGAGCGGACGACCGCCGGGTCCGTGGTGGACCACATGGGCGGCAGGCTCGCCTTGAGGAAAGAGCCGTAGCGCGCAGTCGCCAAGCGGGGGTCGAGGACCGCGACGACACCCCTGTCCGAGGTGGTCCGGATCAGTCGGCCCGCACCCTGGGCGAGCAACAACGCCGCGTGGGTCGCGGCGATCTGCATGAAGCCGTTGCCACCCGCCTGGTCGGCGGCCTTCTGGCGCGCACTCATCAACGGGTCGTCGGGGCGGGGGAACGGGATCCGGTCGATGATCACCAACTGGCAGGTGTCCCCCGGCACGTCGAGTCCCTGCCACAGACCGAGTGTTCCGAACAGACAGGTGTGCGGGTCCTCGACGAACTGGCGGGCCAGTTCCGGCAGCTGGGCCTCCCCCTGCGCGAGCGTGGTCAGGTGCGGCAACGCCTTGCGGACGTATTCGGCCGCTGCCTCGGCCGCACGTCGACTCGAGAAGAGGCCGAGCGTGCGTCCGTCGGCCTGGTCGATGAGCTCAGTGATCTCGGCGAGCTGGGCCGGGCCCAGCCCGTCGCGTCCGGGCGGTGGGAGGTGGCGGGCGACGTACAGGATCCCCTGCCGCGGGTAGTCGAACGGACTGCCGACATCGAGCCCCCGCCACGGCTGGGCGCCAGCTGGCCAGTCGCTGCGCGGCGAGGACGCCTCGGTGCGCTCCGAGGGCTTGAGACCCACCGAGCCGGCGACGGTGCCGAAGTCACCACCGAGCATCAACGTCGCCGAGGTCAGCACGACGGTGTTGTCGGCGAGCAACTTGTCGCGCATCTGCCCCCACACCTGGAGCGGAGCGATGCAGAGGGTGGGTGGGATCCGGTCGGTCCCCTCGGTGCGCCACAGCACGTCGGAGTCGGCATTGGCGGCCATCCGCTCGGCGGTCGCGAAGACCTCCTGGACCATGCCCTTGGCCTGGGTCATCGCCGCATCGGGATCACTGCCGGACTCGGCCTTCGGGAAGGCGCCGATGCAGGCACGGGCGGCATCGCGGACCAGCACGAGTGCATCGGCCAACCCTTCGGGCACCTGCTCGAACCGACCCGCGGGCGCGTCAGCGACGGCCGACCGCAAGGCGTCGGCCGCATCGGCGAGGTCGTCGGCCTCGTTGCCCTCGACGTGCCGGACGCTGCGACGAGCTGCGCGCTCCACCTCGGCGGCCCACAGCTCGTCGGTCGCGGCCTGGGTGACCCGCGCAGCGAGCTCGTGCGCCTCGTCGATCACCACGGCGTCGTAGTCCGGGATCATCGGGATCCCCTCGATCGCGTCAATCGCGAGCAACGAGTGGTTGGTGACGATCAGGTGTGACTTCTGTGCCTTCTCCTTGGCGCGCTCGGCGAAGCACTCCTCACCGAACGGGCACTTGCTGGCGCTGAGGCACTCGCGTGCAGAGACGCTGACCTGACGCCACTCCTTGTCCGTGTGCCGGGGCGCGTCGTCTCGCTCGCCGGTCCCCGACTTGTCGGCGGCCTTCTCCGCCCAGGCCCGCAACTCCATGATCTTGCGGCCCATCGCTCCCAGTGCTGCCTCGGCCTGGATCAACTCACCCTGGTCGTCGGGCGCACCCTCACGCACCCGGTGCAGGCAGGCGTAGTTGGAGCGCCCCTTGAGAACGGCGTACGACGCATCGATGCCGGGGACGGTCCCGACCGCCTTGACCAGCCGGGGCAGGTCGCGCTCGACGAGCTGGTGCTGCAGGGCCAGGGTGGCTGTGGCGATCACGACGCGTTGGTCGTGCATGAGGGCCGGGACGAGATAGCCCAGCGACTTGCCGGTGCCCGTACCCGCCTGGACGAGCAGGTGCTCCTTGTCCGCGAAGGCCTCGGCGACCGCCTCCGCCATCGCAACCTGACCGTCGCGTTGCTGCCCACCGAGCGCTTCGACCGCGGTCGCGAGCACGTCGCGCACCGCGGAGGTCTGGTCGGCTGCCGTCGAGGTCACCGCAGAACCCTAGATGGTGAGGCCGACATGGCGCTGATCCCCTCCACAGGCCGCCGGATCACGCTCGCGGCAGCAACTCCCGGACACGCTGTGCGACCCGGTCCCCGAACACACGATGTCCCGCGGCGTCGGGGTGGAGACGATCGGACTGATAGCTGAGATCGACGTCCAGCATGGACAGGTACGCCGACCCGCTGACCGCCGTGAGCCGGGCGAGGGTGGCATCGACGGCCGCCACGTCGGCGTACGGGAGGAGGGGCGCGGGAGGTGGGCCGACGACCAGGACGGGCGCGCCGCCCAGTGTCCGCATCAGACGTCGGAAGCCGGCCTCCAGGTCGGCCGAGGGTTGGTCGGCGTCGTTGAGCCCGCCCTCGACGACGACCAGGTCGATCCCTGCCAACCGGTGGGTGGCGGCACGGGTCGCGTAGGAGACGTCTCCGCAGGGGCTGGCGCCCCGGGTGAAGCCGCTGCCGGAGAACCCGTCGACGCGCACTCGCCCGGGCAGGCGCACCGGCCATGACGCTTCGGGTCCGACGCCGGCGCCGACGGAGTAGGAGTCACCGATCACCAGCACCCGCGCACCCGAACCGGCCACCACCGCACTCCTGTCCTGGGCCATCGTCGTCCTCACCGCGCAGGGATCAGGATGTGCCCCGGCGCGCCCGAACCCGAAGGCGCTGACGCCCGCGGCGAGCGCGAGCACCAGCACAGCGAGGACGAATCGATGCCGAGTCACGTCGGGATCATCCGTCGTACCCGGCGATCGCGCTGCATTTTGGTGAAATCGGAACAGAATTGCCGGGTACGACGGCCGGCAGGACGCGGC
Organism: Nocardioides sp.; assembly: GCA_030145945.1. GTDB lineage: Bacteria > Actinomycetota > Actinomycetes > Propionibacteriales > Nocardioidaceae > Nocardioides. Next base: position 3,933 of record JASLDK010000097.1, on the reverse strand, counting down.
TCAGCGCGACTCAGACGGCGTACGCCGCCAGTTCACCGGCGAGCGCCTCGGTGGCGCGTCCGACGACGTGGGTGCCGTCGGCGGTGTGCTCGAGGCTGCTGATCTCGCCGTCCTTGTGGATCCGGTCGATCAGGTCGCCGCGGGCGTAGGGCACCAGCACGGTGAACTCGACCCGCGGACGCGGGAGGTCCGCCTCGACCGCGGCGATGGCCTCCGCGATGCCCTCGCCCGTGCGGGCGGAGACCGCGAAGGCATGCGGTTCGCGGCGCAGCACCCGGTCGACGACGACGGGGTCGGCGGCGTCGATCTTGTTGATCACGACGAGTTCGGGGACGCCGGAGGCGCCGATCTCGGCGAACACCTCCCGCACGGCAGCGAGCTGACCCTCAGGGTCGGGGTGCGAGCCGTCGACGACGTGGATGATCAGGTCCGAGTCGGCGACCTCCTCCAGCGTCGAGCGGAACGCCTCGACCAGCTGGTGCGGGAGGTGGCGGACGAAGCCGACCGTGTCGCTCATCGTGTAGACGCGACCGTCGCCGGTCGACGTACGCCGGGTGGTCGGGTCGAGGGTCGCGAACAGCGCGTCCTCGACGAGGACGCCGGCACCCGTGAGCCGGTTGAGCAAGGAGGACTTGCCGGCGTTGGTGTAGCCGGCGATCGCGACCGAGGGGATCTCGTGGCGACGACGCTCCTGGCGCTTGGTGTCGCGGGTCCCCTTCATCACCTTGAGGTCGCGGCGCAGCTTGGCGATCTTGTCGTTGATGCGGCGGCGGTCGGTCTCGATCTTGGTCTCACCGGGGCCACGGCCACCGATGCCGCCGCCGTCGGCTCCGACACGACCGCCGGCCTGCCGGGAGAGGTTGCCACCCCAACCACGCAGCCGCTGCTTCATGTAGTTGAGCTGGGCCAGCTCGACCTGTGCCTGGCCCTCCTTGGACTTCGCGTGCTGGGCGAAGATGTCGAGGATCAGCGCGGTCCGGTCGACCACCTTGACCTTGACCCGGTCCTCCAGGTTGCGCAGCTGGGACGGGGCGAGCTCGCCGTCGCAGATCACCGTGTCGGCACCGGTGGCCTGCACGATCTCGCGCAGCGCCTCGACCTTGCCGCGACCGATGTACGTCGCCGGGTCGGGCGACTGGCGTCGCTGATAGATGGCGTCCAGCACCTCGGAGCCGGCCGTCTCCGCGAGCAGGGCCAACTCCGCCATCGCGTTCTCGATCTCGGAGATTGCGCCGCCGGTCCAGACGCCGACGAGGACCACGCGCTCCAGGCGGAGCTGGCGGTACTCGACCTCGGTGATGTCCTCGAGCTCGGTGCGCAGACCCGCGACCCGGCGCAGCTCGTGGCGCTCGACCAGGTCGAGCGCACCGGTGGTCAGGTCCTCGGGATCCTCGTCGGCATAGCCAGCAGGTGCGTCGGCATAACCGGACTCGAAGCCGTCGTCGTCCTCGGACGCGGTCTCGTCGGGTCCGTCGAACTCGTTGTCAGGGTCGTCCCACCCCTCGGTGGCACGGAGGGCGTCAGCGAGCGAGAAGTCTTCAGCATGGTTCGTCATAGGCGTCATCCAGCCTAACGACGCCCGTGCGCAGTTGCTTCCCGTTTTCCCGGAGCAGTCTCCTCAGGTCGGAGCTTGTCAGCCCGAGATCCCGAGATTGCGCGTCTCACTGCATGCCGGGCCAGCGGGATAGGCGAAGCAGACCCGGATCTGTACGTCGGCCGGGCCGGTGAGGGTGCCCGTTCCAAAGCTCTCCTGGGTGGCGTTCCAGGTCAGGGCGCCGGTCGTGGACCGGGCGGTGGAGGCAGGGATCGTCCCGGTCCACGGCGCACCGTTGGCGTCGACGACCTTGGCTGCCGTCCGCCAAGCCGTCTCGCCGGTCTTGCGCCAGTAGACCGCGCCGGCGGTGGCTCCCGGGCGACCCGAGACCTCAACGCCGAACGACGAAGGCTGCGTGGACTTCGCTGCCGGCGCCGAGAAGACCGGGACCGGTCCAGCGCCGTAGGCCAGGTGCACAGGAGCACTCACGTTGCCCGCCGGGTCACCCGCGACCACCGAGATGTCGTGCCAGCCTGCGAGCGGCGTGTAGGGCACCGACGCGGCTCCGTTGGCATCGGCACCGACGGCGATGGAGCCGCCGTCAGCAGAGATGACGAACCAGCTGGTTCCTGCGCCACCCTGCAGCGTGAGCGTGTCGGAGGTCGGCACCGTCGTCGACCAGGTGTTGTCGGTGAACTTCTGCGACGCCACCGTCACGACCGGGGCCACCGTGTCGAGCACCATCCACATCGCAGCTGCTGACTTGCTGGTCGCGCCGAACTCGTCCTTCGCGATTGCCGCGACGATGTAGGCGTCGCCCTCGTGCACGATCCCGGCCGGCACCTGGACGGAGGCCGTCTTGCCAGAGTCGACCAGCGCGCTGGTGCCCGCCCAGACAGGCTCGGAGCCGACGAAGATGCTGAACGTGCCGGCGACCTTTCCGCCCGCTGGGTCGGAGACGACCGCCGAGAGCGTCGGCGTCGCGGATCGGATCCAACCGTTGCTGCCGGGAGTGGCGGTCAGCCCGGTCGGGGTGTTGGGTCGTTGGTTGAGGGTGAGCGTGAGCTTGGCGGTCTTGGCAGCGCTGCCGTTCTCCAGCGAGCGGAACTTGCGATAGCCGGTCGCCTTGGTCTCCGCGTCCGCCATGATCTGGATGCCGTTGTTGGCGGCGCCGCCGGCCCATGCCTGGGCGATCGCCGTCGCGTCCCAACTGACCGTTCCTTCCGCGGCACAACCGGTCCTGCCGTACGACGACGAGCTGGTCGCTGACCCGGCCGCAGTGGTCTGCGGCTGGCTGCCCCACTTGATGCCGGCCTCGGTCCAGGGCGAAGTGACGCGCGAGACCCGCACGGGCGATCCGGTGCAGGAGCCGGTCGCGAAGTTGCTCAGCGCGAGGCTTGCGGCGACGACGCTGACATCAGCGAGGCCAGCCGAGGCCAGGTCGAACGTGAGGTAGGACCGTGCCTTGGTGAGTCCGTTGTTGGATGACCCGACCACGAGTTCCGTGGCCGCGGACCTCCGGGGCTGGCTGAGGCCGGTCTGCACGAAGGTGTCGCTCGAGGCGGTGAGCGTGACGGTGGTGGTTCCGTCGGGGTTCGCGGCCTGCGCCGCACGTGCCAGGCCCGTCGTTGCAACCGCGGAAGGCGTAGCGAGACCGGCTGCGGCCACGAGGCAGGCAGTCGCCATGGAGAACACACGGACACGATTCATGGAGCCCTTGGCCCTTCGCTCGACGGATCCCCATGACGCGACACACGCCACCCGTCGCGCTCACAACGAGCGAGCGGCGCGAAGGTGCCGCACTGGGTTCAATCCCAGCGGCAACGCAGACACCCGGCCAAGAAGGCGTAGCCGCCGGGTGACCGGCGTCGTTGAGGGGACGTGAGAGTTCGAGGGCCGCAAGGCGACAAGCGCATGTGGGCCGTGCTGGCCGTCTCCCTCCTCATCGTGGTCCTCAGTGTCGTCTTCCGCCACCACGGCAGCGACAGCAGCGCGACCGGTCCCACCCGTGTCAGGGACGTCACGACCGCCGCCACGCCCACTCCCCCGCCCGCTGCCACCACGGCGCCCGCTCCAGGGCCCACCCGGTCGGCGAGCCCCACGGCGACGGCGACGACCGCGTCCCCGAACGCGGGCATGAGCGGCTTGGGGGACGCGGTCAAGATGAGCGGATGGAACGGCACCCTGCCGCCGGGCCTCGCAGGCTCCGGGGGCAGCGCATCGCTGCCGAAGATCCGGATCCATCTGGAGGTCTATTCGGCCCAGCCGATCGGGATCGTCGGCTACCAGGTCCCCACCAGCCTCACGGACTCGTCGGGGACGGTGAAGGGCGTCGGCACCCGGTGGTCACTGGACACGACCGGCTACGGGAGGCCCGACTATGCGCGCCTGTTCTTCGG
>JASLDK010000032.1 GCA_030145945.1 Nocardioides sp. | reverse complement strand
CGTCGACGACCTCGGAGAACACCTTGGCCTGGATCAGACCGTTCTGACCGGTCGTGGCGTCGAGCACCAGCAGCACCTCGGTGACCGGCGCCTGCTTCTCGATGACCCGCTTGACCTTGCCGAGCTCATCCATCAGGCCCTGCTTGTTCTGCAGGCGGCCAGCAGTGTCGACGACGACCGTGTCGACGCCCCGGTCGACGCCCTGCTTGACGGCATCGAACGCGACGCTTGCCGGATCCCCGGCCTCCGGACCGCGAACGACCTCGACACCGACCCGCTCACCCCAGGTGGCGAGTTGCTCGGTGGCGGCGGCTCGGAAGGTGTCGGCCGCGGCGAGCAGAGCCGTCCGCTCGTCAGCCACGAGGATGCGGGCGAGCTTGCCGACGGTCGTGGTCTTGCCGGTGCCGTTGACGCCGACGACGAGCACGACCCCCGGGGCGCCGCCCTCGCCGCTGACCTTGAGCGCGCGGTCCATGGTCGGATCGACCAGATTGATGAGTTCCTCCCGCAGCACGGCGCGGGCGTCCGCGACCTCACCGCCCTCGACCCGCATGCGGGTCCGCAGGTTCTCGACCAGTTCCTGGGTCGGGGCCACACCGATGTCAGCTGCGATGAGGAGGTCCTCGATCGCCTCCCAGGTGTCCTCGTCGAGCTTGTCACGGCTGAGCAGTCCGAGCAGACCACGGCCCAGTGCGTTGGATCCGGCCAGCCGCTGGCGCAGTCGGACGAGCCGGGACGCCGGCTTCTCGGGCCGGTCGAGCTCGGGTGCGACCTCGACCGGAGTCTCGACGGCGACACCCGTCGGTTCATCGACGGGCACCTCGACCGGCACGTCGGTCGACGGCGGCGCAATGACCTCCGTACCCGAACCCGCGGGCGGCGTACGACGGACCCGCGAGGTGACGAAGCCGGCGATCGCGAGGACGCCGACGACGGCGATCCCGATGACGAGATAGACCCATTCCTGCATGGGGTCATCCCACCATGTCGACCATCAGCGGTCGAAACGAAGGTCAGCGCAGGCGCAACAGGTCTCGCTCGTCGTCCTCAAGGACCGGTGCCGCGTCGGCGGCGCGCTCCATTGCCTCGCCCAACCACGGGACCACGGGCATCTGTTCACCACGGTGGGGATAGGCGACATAGAGGGCGACGACGCCAGAGATGGCCAGGCTCAACAACACAGCAAGCGCGACGAACAACACTTCGACTCCTCCGAGCAGGGATCGCACAACAGCAACCAACTGTCCGCCACTGTAGGTTCGGGTGGGAAATCAGCGACGAGAGGCGTCGCCTGAGTGCCGTCGCCGACAGCCCATCCTGCGACGCCGGATGCTAGCGTCGTGCGACCGAACTCGACGGCCATGAAGTGGACAGCGACAGTGAACTCCGAACAACTCGTCGACTACGACGGCACCTTTGGACGACTCCGCGAGGACCTCGACCTCTGCCGTCAGGAGTTGGCAGCCGCGCGGGCACAGCTGGAACAGGACAGGGAGCTGATCGCCGCAGGGGCGCGGGCCGAGGAGCAACTGATCAAGATGTCGATCGCTCTCGACAAGCGTCTGACGCAGCAGGAGCGACGCATGCGTCGATGGGGTCCTCTGCGCCGTTGGATGGCACCCGCTGCCCCGACACGTGAAGAAGCGGCGCGAATCAGGCGGCTCGTTGGGTCCGACCTCTTCGATGGTCCCTGGTACCTGCGCCAGTACCCCGGCACCGTAGGGAGCGGCGTCAGCCCGGCGCTCCACTATCTGCGTCGTGGAGCGGTCATGGGCAAGGATCCCGGGCCCCACTTCGACACGCGCGCATACAAGCGTCAGCACCCCGAGCTGGATGAGTCCGACAATCCATTGCTGCACCACCTCACGACCGGCGCACCCAAGCGCCGATGAGACGCAGCACGATGACACCCGAACAGTTCACGGCATCGTGGCGGTCGTTGGTGGCCGCTTGGGAGGTGGCCACCCAGCACAGTCGGCGATCAGCCGACGCTCTGTTGACGAGGGCCGTCCGGTCCGGCCTGCAACTCGCATCCGAGCCACCCACCTCACCCTCTGTTGAGAGTCTGCTGACGTGTGAGGTCAAGGTCATCGGCAAGGCTCGCGTCATGCACAAGGGCCGCTATGCGCGGGCCAATCAGGACCTCAAGGTGCTGCGCGACAAGGAAATGGATCCGATCGAGCACTATTGCCAGATCGGTTGGCGTTGGCTGCGCAATCCCCGGGCCGACTTCGATGTCTGGTGGTACTGGTCAGAACACCTCGACCCACGAGCCGATGACATCAATCCACTTCTGTTCCACGCGCTCGTCGGCCGCCGAGCAGGTCTTGCGACGGCCCCACCCGACCGCGAGGCTCCCCGACCTCCGACACGTCTACCGTCCTCCGGCGTACGACGAGTCTGCCTCTACGCCGCCTATGACGTCGACGGCGTGGTCGACGACTACGTTCTCGACTACCTGCGCGAGCTCAGTCGGCATGCCGACGTCTACTACCTCGCCGACGGCGTGATGTCGTCCGCCGAGTTGGCCAAGCTGTCCGACCTGACCGTCGGCGCCTGGGCCATTCCCCATGGGCGCTACGACTTCGGGTCCTACTCGCTGCTCGCGAGCGAGCTGGTCGGGTGGGAGACGATCGAGCAGTACGACGAAATGCTGTTCGCCAACGACAGTTGCTACCTCCTACGAAGCCTCGACGAGGTGTTCGCGCGGATGGGCGGCAAGGCCGCCGACTGGTGGGGACTTCAGGCGACCAAGATGGATTTCAGCCGGTCCGAAGGTCACAGCGCACCGATTCACATCGCCGAGGCCAAACGGTTCCATACCGACGTCGAGGCCTGGAACCCCCACTACCGCACACACCTGAGCTCCTATCTGCTGAGCTTCCGGCGTCCGGTCTTCACCGATCCGGGCTTTCGCCGGCGGCTGGAGGCCGTGGTCAAACAGGAGTTCAAGGACCAGGTCATCCTCAAGTACGAGATCGGAATCAGCGACTACCTGATCGATGCCGGCTTCGACTTCGACACCTTCATCCCGTTCCTCTACCCGTTCCATCCGCTCTATTCGGCCGACTACTTCGACCTGGTGGAGCAGGGTTTCCCGCTTCTCAAGCGGAACTTCATCGGCGAGCCCACGGCCACGCCGGATCTGGTCAGGTGGAAGGAACGGATCCTGGAACTCGTCCCGGATGCGCGTGTTGACGTCTTCGAGCACAACCTGCGCCGTGTTGCGCCTGCCGACGCAATGTTCCGAACCTCGCGAGTCCTGACGGGACCGGACGGACTGGTCGACTACGACCGAGCGCTCAATCGCAAGGAGATGCGGGTCGAGGACCGCGTCGCTCCGCGGTTCGACCACTGGTGGGCGTTCGCGGTATCTCCCGTCGAACATGTGCTCACGGGCAACGAAAGAGCCATCTTCGACGAGGTACGTGACGATCCGTCGATCAAGAAGATCGTCCTCACCCGCTCGCGCGAGATCGATCTCGATGGCGAGAACGTCGTGCTCTTGCCATTGTCCAGTCGAATCGGCCAAGAACATCTCGCGCGATCAGGACAAGTCTTCGTTCGCCACAACGTCGACCTCACCTTCGGGTGCGAGCTGAGCATGGAACACCACCGCGTGATCGATGTGGGTCATGGTCTGCCCAGACCAAGTAGTGATCCGGGTCGTGTCAAGGACGTGCTCTCCCCCCAACGTCGACCACGAGTTCGTAGAGAACGTCATGTCATCATCACCGACCGCGACGGCCGCGATGCCCCCGTGGGTGAGAGCAACGACGTCGAAGTGTGGGCGACCGGCCAGCCGCGGCATTCGCTGCTTCTGCGACCCGAGTCCGCACTCCCGAAAGACCTGACGGCCGAGCTCGATGACCTGCGCAGTCTGACCAACGGTCGACGCCTTCTCCTGTGGCTCCCGAGTCGTCTGACGTCGCTGCCCGGTCTCGGACCGGACAAGATCGCTGAGATCGCCCACCTGGCGCGCCGGAACAACCTCGTGCTCGGTGTTCGTTTCGCCGCTGACGCCGTCCGCTTCAAAAACCTCGACCCGCTGTTCCTGACCACTCGCCGCTTTCCCAACGCGGAGGTCCTGATTCGGCAGGCCGACCTCATGGTCACCGACGATTCACATCTGATGACCGACCGCGCAATGACCGGACGCGCGATGGCCGTGCTCGATCCACGAGCCGTATTGGCCGCGGACTCAGTACCCGGCTCGATTCTCAGGACGGGCGACGAGCTGATGACATTCCTCGACCTTGAGCCGCACGAGCGGGTCACCGAACCGAACTCGGCAAGCAACGGGCGCCTCACGGTGGGCGAACAAGCTCCGTGGCACGTGGTCCAGCATGTCCGCCGACAAAGTCTCAGCGACCCTGCGGGACCACCAGCGGTGCGAGTACCACGCGGATGAGGTCCGGAATCGCGATGGACGGGCGGGCAGGGTCGGTGTTGTCGACGTACACATGGACGAAGCGGCCCTCGGCCGAGGCCAACGCGCCCTCGCCCTCCGGATCGCCCTGGAAGAGCCCGACGCGGTAGATCACCGAGGACGTGCCCAGACGTTCGATCGCCAGACCGAGCTCGATCGGACGGGGATAGCCCATCTCCGCGAAGTAGCGGCACGAGACCTCGGCCACGACGCCGATGGCATCGAGCGTGCGGATGTCGATGCCCGTCGCCTCGTGCAGGTGGGCATTGACGGCGGTGTCGATCAGGTCGAAGTAGCGCGCGTTGTTGAGGTGGCCGTAGACGTCGTCGTCAGACCATCGGGTGGTGGCCGTGCGCCAGACCTGGTACGCCGAACGATCCGGCCGACTGCGATCGGGCGCGCTCATGCCGTCTCCTCCCGGAGGCGCTGGCTGATCACGGCCGAGACGCCGTCGCCGCGCATGGTGACGCCGTAGAGCGCGTCACCGACCTCCATGGTGCGCTTCTGGTGGGTGATCACGAGGAGCTGGGAGTTCTCGCGGAGCTCCTCGTAGATCTCCAGCAGGCGCCCCAGGTTGGTGTCGTCGAGAGCTGCCTCGACCTCGTCGAGGATGTAGAACGGCGAGGGCCGCGCCTTGAAGAGTGCGACGAGGAAGGCGACCGCGACGAGGGACCGCTCACCGCCGGAGAGCAGGGACAGACGCTTGACCTTCTTGCCCGGCGGACGTGCCTCGACCTCGATGCCGGTGGTGAGCATGTTGTTGGGATCGGTGAGGACCAGCCGTCCCTCGCCGCCGGGGAAGAGCCGGGCAAAGGTCTGGTCGAACGCCCTGGTGACGTCGGCGTAGGCCTCCGTGAACACCTGCTCGACCTTGGCGTCGACGTCCTTGACGATGTCGAGCAGGTCCTTGCGGGTGGCCCTGAGGTCCTCGAGCTGCTCGGAGAGGAACTGGTGGCGCTCCTCCATCGCGGTGAACTCCTCGAGCGCGAGCGGGTTGACCCGGCCGAGCATGTTGAGCGCCTTCTCGGCGTTCTTGAGGCGCTTGGCCTGCTCCTCGCGCACGTAGGGGACGGTGCGGGGCTCGGCGTTCTCGTCGTCACCCTCAACGGATTCCGCCACCTCGCCGAGCACCGGGACAGGCTGGTCGGGACCGTAGTCCGCGATCAGGCCGTCGGGCTCCATGCCGAGCTCGTCGAGCGCCTTGGTCTCGATCTGCTCGATCCGCATCCTTTGCTGGGCACGGGCCATTTCGTCGCGGTGCACCGAGCTGATCAGTTCCTGGTGCTCGCGTCCCAGGTCACGCAAGGTCTGGCGAACGGTAGTGAGCTCCTGTTCGCGACCACGACGCGCCTCCTCGACTGCCTGGCGCCGCAGCGTGGCCTCGGTGATGGATATCTCCAGGCGAGCGAGGGTGAATTCGACCGCCGTCGCAACGGCGCGGCCCGCCCTGCCTTCGGCGATCAGTCGAGCCCGACGCTCGGCGGCGCGGGCGCGGGACTGACGCTCGTTGGCAGCGGCCTTGCGCATCTGGTCGACACGACCGTGCAGCGCGCGGGCACGCTCTTCGGACGTACGCAGACCGAGACGGGCCTCCATCTCGCTCTGCCGGGCGGCACGAGTCGCCTCGACGAGGCGCTCCTGCTCGGTGGTGTCGGGCTCCTCGTCGGTGTCCTGCTCGGCGGCCGCGAGCCGCTGCTCGAGCTCGGCGAGTCCGACCAGCGCCTGCTCGCGCGAGGTGGCGGCCTGGGCGATCGCCTCGGTCATTCGTTCGGCCTCGGCGCGAGCCGCGCGAGCCAGGGAGCCGTGCTGGCCCAGTTCTTCGGCGACTGCTGCCAAGGTGGCGTCGGACTCATGCAGTTGTGCGAGTGCCACGTCGACGCGCTGCTTGGCCGATGCCCGCTCGTTCTCGAGGCGGGCGAGATCGAAGCCCAGACGCTCGGCTGCGGCAACGGCTTCGGTGAGTGCCTGCGCGGCTTCGTCGACGGCGGCCTGGATCTCGATCAGGCTCTGGCGCGCGTTGGATCCACCGGCCGCGAAGTGGGCGCCGAGCAGATCCCCGTCGCGCGTGACGGCCACGACGTCGGGCAGGTCCGCGACCAGGCTCTGCGCCTCTGCGAGGTCCCCGACCACCGCGACCTTGCGCAGCAGTCGGTTGAGTGCAGGACGAACCTGGGCGGGGCACTCGACCACGTTGGCGGCGTACGACGTCCCCGGGGGCAGGTGGGGCCAGGCAGCGACGTCCTCGGCCGCTCCCCCGCCGAGCAGAAGACCTGCCCGGCCGAGGTCGTCGGTCTTGAGATGGTCGATCGCGGCGAGAGCCGTGTCGGCGTCGGTGACGGCGACAGCGTCGGCCGCGGCTCCGAGCGCGGCAGCAACGGCCCCTTCGTGTCCCGAGCGGACCGTCACCAGCGCGGCGACCGAGCCGAGCAGTCCGGAGATGGTGTCGGAGGCGGCGAGCAGCGCGCCGGCGCCGTCCTTGCGGGTGAGACCGATCTCGAGGGCTTCCTTGCGGGCGCTCAGCCCCGCCTTGTCGCGGTCGGCCTGCTGCGCCTCCCCGCGGATCTTGACCAGACGTTCCTCGACGTCGTCGAGCGCGGCGACCGCAGCCTCGTGCTCAGCGTCCAGTCCTTCCTCACCGGCGTCGAGACCGGCAACGCGGGTCTCCAGAGCGGTGAAGTCGCGTTGTGACTTCTCGGCGCGGGTGAGCGCATCGGCGCGCGCGGATTCGAGTCGACCGATCTCCTCCTCGGCCGCGGTGGCGCGGGAGCGCAGCGTGTTGACCTGACCGTGGAGTCGGGCCAGTCCTTCTCGGCGGTCGGCAGCGGCTCGCAGGAGGCCGGCGACGCGACGCTCCTCGTTGGCGGCAGCCTCCTCGGCCGTACGCCGGGCGGCGACCGCTTCCTCCAGGGCCGTCTGTTGCGCAGTGACCTGTGCAGCGATCTCGGCTTCCTGGACGGCGAGTCGCTCGGCTTCGGCCTCGATCTGATCAGGGTCGCGGCCGCCGGGCTGGGAGGTGTCGGCTTCGGCACCGGCCGCGTTGCGCACGCGCTCGGCCGCCAGGCTCTGGGTGCCGCGGAAACGCTCGCGCAGGGCAGTCAACGCGGACAGCGTCTCCTGGGCGGCTGACAGCGCAGGCAGATCCTCGCGCAGCGCCGCCTCGAGGTGGCTCTCCTGCTCCCTGGCAGCCGCGATGCTGGAATCGACCGACTCGCGTCGAGCGAGCAGCACGCTCTCGTCGGCAAGCTCCTGCTCCAGCGACGTCCGTGCGGTGACGAGGTCATCGGCGAGCAGACGAGCCCGCGCATCGCGTACGTCGGCCTGCACGGTGGCTGCCCGTCGGGCCACCTCTGCCTGACGACCGAGCGGTTTGAGCTGACGCCGGATCTCGCTCAGCAGGTCGTTGAGCCGGTTGAGATTGCCCTCGGTGGAGTCGAGCTTCCGCAGCGCCTTCTCCTTGCGCTTGCGGTGCTTGAGGACGCCGGCGGCCTCCTCGACGAAGCCGCGGCGGTCCTCCGGCGTGGCGTGCAGGATCTGGTCGAGCTGGCCCTGACCGACGATCACGTGCATTTCTCGGCCGATGCCGGAGTCGCTGAGCAGTTCCTGGACGTCGAGCAGGCGACAGGTCGTGCCGTTGATCGCATATTCCGAGCCGCCGGTGCGGAACATCGTGCGGCTGATCGTCACCTCGGAGTAGTCGATCGGCAGCGCCCCGTCGGTGTTGTCGATCGTGAGGAGCACCTCGGCTCGACCCAGCGGCGGGCGGCCCGACGTACCAGCGAAGATGACGTCGTCCATCTTGCCGCCGCGCAGGCTCTTCGCGCTTGCTTCGCCCATCACCCAGGCGAGCGCGTCGACGACGTTGGACTTGCCGGAGCCGTTGGGGCCGACGATGCAGGTGATGCCCGGCTCGAGTTGCAGCGTCGTCGCGGAGGCGAAGGACTTGAATCCCTTGAGGGTCAGGCTCTTCAGATACACGCGGTCTCCCTTCGGCGGTGTCAGGTTACCCCGCGGCGGGCTCCGGGCGATGTAGGCCGTCGGCGTGCGCGATGTGGCTCAACTGGCGCCACACGAGCACGAGCGTGAGACCGGATCCGACGAAGGCGAACCAGAAGGGCGCAGTGAGACCGCCGTGCTGGGCGATCAGACCGCCGAGGCCGCTGCCGACGACAACGCCGCCATAGATGGCGACGCTGTAGACCGAGCCGATCCGACCCTGGAACTCGGTCGGAACGGCACGCTGTCGCACCGCCTGTGACAGCGTGCCCCACAAGAAGGCGTAGACGCCGAACCCGAACATCATCGCCATCGCGAGCCAGGCCGACTTGTTCACGGCCAGTCCGAGATGGAGGGCGACCTCGAGTCCGAGACAGGTGCGCATCAGCGCGGCCAACGGGACCCGGCGTTCGAGCCATCCGTAGAGGAACGTGCCCAGCAGCCCTCCTGCGGCAGCCGAGGACGTCAACAGGCCGTAGCCGACCGCTCCCATGTGGAGCACGTCCAACGAATAGAGGACCAGCACCGACCACGACGCCGCCCAGGTCACGTTGAACGTCACGATCACCAGGGCGAGCGTCCGGATCGGCGGATGGGCCAGCAGCCACCGCCAGCCGTCGGCGATCTCGCGCAGGACGTGTGTCGGATCGCCGGTCCGCTCAGGAAGCGGAGGCAGGGTGATCCGGCTGACGAGTACGACGCCCAGCAGCCCGCACACCATCTGCGCACCGAACGGCAGGACGGTGCCGACGGCGAACAGGGCCGCACCCACAGGCGCACCGGCGAACTCGTTGAGCGTGATGAACCCGGCCTGCAGGCGGGCGTTCGCGATGCCGAGGTCGTTCTTGTCCACGAGCATCGGCAGGAAGGTCCGATAGGCGGTGTCGGCGAAGACCTCGGCCGTGCCGAGCAGGAAGGTCGCGGTCAGGACGATGGCGATGTTCACGGCACCGGTCGCAATGGTGCCGCACAGGACCGCGAGCACGCCGATCCGGATGAGGTTGGCCACGATGACCATCCGCAACCGGTCGATCCGGTCGGCGACCGCGCCGGCGAACAGGCCGAACAACAGCCACGGCAGCGAGATCAGCAGCATGGCCAACGAGACCAGGGCCGGTGATCGGGTCTGGTCGGCGACCAGGAGCGGTCCCGCCGCGAGGGCGATGCCGTCGCCGAGATTGCTGGCCCAGGAGGACGCCATCAGGCGCCGGAACTCCCGACCGAGTCGCGCGGGCGCGACGGCTTCGACCAACCTGCTCACGAGAACGACACGTTACGACCGCGGTCGCACGGAATGCGACCGAGTTTGCGGACCAGTCAGGCGGGCTGCATGTCCTCGGCGAGGATGTCGGCAGCCCGCGCGGACATCAGCTTGTCGTTCTCCTCCGACAGGCGCAGGACGAGGGACTCCAGCTCAGCGACCCGATTGCGCAGGCGTGCGTTCTCGACGACCAGACGAGGGTCGCGGAGGTCGCTGTTCAGGTGGCCGATCAGCGCCTTGGCCATGAAGTGAGCCTTCCGGTTCGAGAGGGGGACGATCCCACGAGAGGACCGTCTCCAAGAGTCCCACCGAAGCGCGACAGGGTCAAACCGCCGGTCATGATGCAGAAGGGGGTGCCGGGAAGGCCGCGGGGCGCCGCAACGGGGAAGGCCCGGCGACCGGGCCTTCCCGACACGTCTGGGGGCGGGTCAGCAGCTGTGCCGGACCTCGCCGGTGCAGTTGTCCCGACCTGCTCCGCCGTAGACGACGTCGACGCCGGCACCACCGCGCAGGACGTCGTTGCCGCCGCGGCCGCGGATGATGTCGTCGCCGCCGCGTCCACGGATCGTCTCGCCGCGGTCGCTCCCGAGCAGGGTGTCGTTGCCGTTGCCGCCGGCGTACTCCTGGAACCCCTTGACGCGGACCAGGTTGCCGCCCTCCCAGGACGCGACGCCCTGGGCGACGTCGAGCCGGACCGGGACGCTCAGGGGCGCGAAGCTGAGCGCGTCGTTCCCGGAGCCACCGCGCAGGACCGAGGTCGCAGCTGTCGGCAGTGCCGGCTCGCTCGGGGCGGGACTCGAGGGGGCCGGGTCGGACGGGGCCGGCGTGGCGGCGGCGGGCGGCGCGGCTGCGATGAACGCGTCGTGGCCCGTGCCGCCCTTCAGCTCGCCGGACGTCCGGTCGAAGACGACGGTGTCGTCACCGGCATTCATCTTCAGCGTGCTGGTGAGGTAGGTGACGTAGGCGATGTCGTCGCCAGCACCGGCCTTGACAGTGGCGACCAGGACGCTGATGACGAGCGTGTCATCGCCATCGCCGCCGAAGACGGTGTCCGCGCCGTGGAGGACCGTGATCTTGTCGTCCCCTGCGCCGCCGTCGATCCAGTCGTCGCCTGCCCCACCGTCGATGGTGTCGTTCCCGTCGCCACCGCAGATGGTGTCGTTGCCACCGAGGCCGTTGAAAGTGTCGTTGCCCTTGCCGAGGTAGACGACGTCGTCACCGGGAGTGCCGGTCAGGGTGTCGTCGGAGTCGGTTCCGACGATGGTTGCAGGCTTGCCGTTGCACAACGGCGGGGTGTCGGCGTACGCCGTGGTGGAGGCGACGGCGGTGACGGACAGCGCACCTCCGGTGATGAGGGCGAGACTTGCGGCGGTACGTCGAAGCGGGGTGTTCATCGTTCGTACTCCTCGAGTGTTGTCGAACAGGATCGTCACCACATCGGATGCTCCTTGGCCTCCCGAGATGGATCACCCTGCACAGCGGAGCGGGACGCGCAGGGATTACACCTGTAATGGTTCGCCTGCCACGCACGCTCTCGTTGGTGTGTCAGGATCGATGGCGGTGGAACCGGCTGGCGTGTTCCCGCACCGTGCCATCAGCCATGTCCTGTCCCCCGAACGAGGAGTCGTCCTGCCAGCGTCGGAGCGTGAGCGCACCGTCGATCCTCTCGGCGAGCCGCTTGCACGTGCCCTCGAGGGCGACGAGGCGGCCTTCGCCGAAGTCTGGCGGATCATGCACCCTCCGTTGCTGCGTTACCTGCGCGTCCGCGACGGCGACACGGCCGAGGACATCGCCGCCGAGACCTGGTTGCAGGTGGTCCGCGACCTCGATCGGTTCTCGGGAGGCCCGGTGGAGTTCCGCGCCTGGTTGTTCACGCTCGGTCGCCACCGGGCGGTCGATGCCGGACGAGCACGAGCAGCGCGGCCCAGCACGCCGACCGCAGAGGTGATCGACATCGGGACGGCGCCGAGCGCGGAGGCTGCGGCGCTCGAACGGGTGGACACCGAAGCGGCTCTACGATTGGTCGCCACCTTGCCCTCAGCCCAGGCCGAGATGGTGATGTTGCGGGTCGTGGCCGGGCTGCCCGTCGCGGAGGTAGCCGCGATCCTCGACAAGAAGCCCGGCTCGGTGGACGTTGACCGCCACCGTGCCGG
>JASLDK010000436.1 GCA_030145945.1 Nocardioides sp. | reverse complement strand
GCAGGCAAGCCCGGATCGACGATCTCCAACCTCGTGGTCAAGAACTCGACCTTCGACATCAGCGTGCACCCGGGAGACATCGGGACCGACACGGAGTACGTCGCCGACTTCTGGAACAACACGACCCTGAACAACGCGTTGTTCGACAACAACACCATGATCGGCCCCGACTCGGCCATCAAGACCGCGCTCATCTTCCGACCTGGCACGCACGGCACGAACGTCGATCTCAAGGGCAACCACACCACCGGGTTCGACTACGTCTGGGATGACTACGCCGGCGACGAATTCACCGGAAGCGACATCACCGGCAACACGTTCGAAGGGATGCGCGAGGCGCTGAACTTCGACCAGGCCAAGTACACCGACACGAAGGTCACGGGCAACACCTTCAAGGACGCGGTCGGCGCCGTGCGCACCGACATCAAGATCGTCAGCGGCCCCGGCAGTGCCGATGCCGGCAACGTGATCGACAACAACCAGTTCATCCAGGCTGCCGACGCCGAGAAGAACCGGTGGGGGGTCTGGCTGAACACGGCGGTCGCCGCCAACGGAGACGACTCCGGCTGGCAGATCACCAACAACCACTTCGACGGCATCGTCGGTGGCACCGAGGCTCCGATCACGGTCGGTCCCGCCTATGGCCGCACCAAGGTCTACGGCAACACCTTCGGCCCGGGCACCCGGGGCACGACGCTCGCCCCCGAGTCAGAGGCCGGCGCTGCCTGGTTCTTCTGGAACTACGGCAGCTCGAACGCCCGCCTCCAGACCTGGCGTCCCTCCAACGCCAAGTTCGCCGACGGCAAGGTCTCCTTCGACGTCAAGCCGGTCAACCCGGCGCTGAGCAACAACAACCAGCCGACGCCCCCGCTGACGCTGCACGTCTACTGGACCCCGGCCAACCACGCCGAGGAGTACGTCGGCGCGATCCCGAACGTCACCGCGGCCGGTCGGGTCTCCATCCCGACCACCCACACGGACGGCTTCATCCGGATCCAGACCGAGGGCGGCGCGAGCGGCTACGTCTCGCAGTACTCCGCACGTGCCGCGATCGACGCCGCCGACGATGTCCAGCCCACCGATGATGCTGACGGCGACGGTCTGACCAACGAGCAGGAGGCGAAGCTCGGCACGGACCCGAACAAGGCGGACACCGACGGCGACGGCATCCCGGACGGCGTCGAGGTCGCGGGCAACGTGGGCTCCTGCGTGGCCGGCACCAACCCGCTGAAGGCCGACACCGACGGCGACGGCCTCTCCGACGGCGCCGAGGTCAAGGGCTGGGACCTGACCCAGAGCGTGCGGACGCGGGCGAACAAGAAGGGCGCGCCGATCGGTCACGTCTCCACCAACCCGTGCCTCGCCGACACCGATGGTGACGGCCTGCGCGACGACGCAGAGCTCAAGGGCTACAAGCTCAAGACCAAGGTCTTCCTCAAGAACGGCAAGACCTTCAAGATCGGCAAGTTCGTCACCAACCCGGTCAACCCCGACACCGACGGCGATGGCCTGTCCGACAGCAAGGAGCTGAAGGGCAGCAAGACCAAGCGGTACGGCAAGGTCAAGAGCAACCCGGTCGACTACGACACCGACCGCGGTGGCGCGAGCGACGGCCGCGAGGTCAAGAAGGGCGCGGACCCGACCCGCTACTGGTCAGGCCCGAACAAGCCCTGATCAGGTCCACTGGATGACGAAACGCCGGCCGCTCTCGGGAGCGGCCGGCGTTTCGTCGTTTCTCGGCCGTTGCATCGGCGTACTTGACGGGCAATTCATGCACTTGTTGGGGGTTGCAACACCCGACAAGTGCATGAATCCCCGGCCAGCCGGGGATTCATGCACCACCTCACCACGCGAGGTCGTGGACGAACTCGCTCAGCTGCGTGAGGTTGCGGCACTCGATCATCCGCACGATCTCGCTGTAGGCGGGCGCCGCCGAGTCGCCGGTCCCCCAGTTGCGCTCGTGCTCCGGGTTGAGCCAGAACGACCGCTTCACCGCACCGTCGAGTCGCTTGAGAGCGTCCTCGTGCAGGTCGCTGTAGTTGGAGCGCGCGTCCCCGAGGATCAGCAGGGTCGTCTTCGGGGTCAGCGCGTCGGCGTACTTCTCCTCGAACTTGGTGAACGCCCGCCCATAGTTGGTGCGTCCCCACAGCGCCGCATGGCTCGTTGACGCGGCCAGATCAGTCAGTACGTCGACGGGGTCGGCGCCCGGGCGGAAGTGCTCGGTGACCTCGTGCACGTGGTCGATGAACGTGAACGCCCGCATGCTCTGGAACACCTCCCGCAGCGCGAACACGAACAGCAGCGTGAACTGGGCGAAGTTGGCGACCGACCCGCTGACGTCGCACAGCACGACCAGGTCGGTGCGGTGCGGGCGTTTGGGACGGTGGTGGGTGGCGATGGGGACGCCGCCGGTGGCGATCGAGGCCCGCACGGTACGCCGGAAGTCGAGTGGAGCGGTCCGCGCGTGGCGGGAGTGCTGCTCCTTGGCGAGCCGGGTGGCCAGGCGCCGCGCGAGCGGGAAGATCTCCTTGCGCATCTCCTCGAGGTCGGCGCGACGGGCCGACATGAACGCGAGCTTGTCGATGCTGGGCCGGATGGCGACCTCGGCGATGTGGTCGGGCCCCTTCTCCTCGGCGATGCGGCGGCGGGCGTCCTCCTCCACCATGGCCGTGAAGTTCCCGATCCGACGGTTGGCCTGGCGACGTGCGTCGTCCTCGTCCATGCCCTCGCCGTCGCCTGCTCCCATCAGCCCGGCGATGAGCCGATCGATCAGTTCCTGGGGAGCGACCCGTTGCAGCGCCGTGTAGGCCGACCAGGACGACAGCCCTGGCCCACGGCCGGGCATCGAGCCGAAGACTCCGACCATCTCGGCCGCCAACCGACGCAACTCGGCCTCGTCCGGCTGGGCCGCTTCGAGCGCCTCCTCCAGCCGGTCGCGGAATTCGACGAGCGCCGTGGCGTTGTCACGGACCTGGTTGGCGTCTGCCTCTTCCTGCCCCCCAGTCGGCGACGCACCGTCCCCCACCATGGCAGGGAAGTAGACGTCGAACAGCGCGTCGAACGTCGTACGTTGGGCCTGCTTCTTGACCATCGTCGCCGCGAACGCATCCCGGACCATCGACCGGTCTCCCCACCGGACGGCGCCCAGCGCCGCGAGCGAGTCGATGTCCTCGGCCAGCGAGACCGACAGGCCGGCGCCGCGCAGCGCCTCGACGAATGCGAGGTGGCGGTCGAGCAGGCCGGACCGGTCGGCAGGTTGGGAGCGATCAGACGAGCGTCGGGCGGCCATGTCAGCCTCGCGCCAGCTTGAGCTCCTTGACCGCGCGCTCGTGGTCGGACTGGTGCTTGAGGACGGCGCCGAGGGTCTGGGCGATCGCCGCGTTGTCGAGGTCGCGGATCTCGAGCGCGATCAGGGTGCGCGCCCAGTCGACCGACTCGGCGATGGACGGCGCCTTCTTGAGCTCGAGCTCACGCAGCCGAGCGACGGTGGTGACGAGTTGTTCCGCGATCCGGTCGTCGAGGCCGGGCACCTGCTGCTGCAGGATCTGCCGCTCACGCGCAGCGTCGGGATAGTCGATGTGGAGGTAGAGGCAGCGCCGTTTGACCGCTTCGGAGAGCTCACGGCTGGCGTTGGAGGTCAGTACGACGAAGGGCCGGCGGGTCGCCGCAACGGTCCCGAGCTCGGGGATGGTGACCTGGAAGTCGCTGAGGACCTCCAGCAGCAGGCCCTCGACCTCGATGTCGGTCTTGTCGACCTCGTCGATGAGGAGCACGGTGGGCTGCTCGCGACGGATCGCGGTGAGCAGTGGGCGGGTGAGCAGGAACTCCTCGGTGAAGATGTCGTCGTGGGTGGCGTTCCAGTCCTGGCCTTCACCTGACGAGCTCGCGGCGTTGGCTGCCTGGATCCGCAGCAGCTGCTTCTTGTAGTTCCACTCGTAGAGGGCCCGCGCCTCGTCCAGACCCTCGTAGCACTGCAGGCGCACGAGCTCGGCGCCCGTCGCCCGCGACACCGCCTTGGCGAGCTCGGTCTTGCCGACGCCCGCCGGGCCCTCCAGCAGCAGTGGCTTCTCGAGAGCACCGGCGAGGAAGGTGGTGGTCGCGGTGGGCGCGTCGGCGAGATATCCCGCCGCCTCCAGCCGGGTGGCCGCGTCGGCCGGGGCATCGAACCAGGTCATGCCGTTCGTCATGTCCCCATCCTGCCGTGGATGGGTGTTTCCCGCGTCACGTGGTCGTGACCCGGGCCGTCCTGTCTCGTTGGGATCAGCAGTGGAAAGCCCGTTCGGGGACCGCTCGAGATCATGGAATTGGGGGAAGTCGTGAGCGATGTTGTCGCGCCTCCAGGCCCTCGGGTGAGTCGATCGATGCTCGTTGCCACCCAGGCCGTGCGGACGGCGATCACGATCGCCGCTCTGACCCTGCTCGTCGGGCTCGGCTCCCTGACGGCTTCCCCCGACCCAGCACCGCCGACACCATCGCACCAGATCGACATGACGTCCGGTCCGCTCGAGTCGCTCATGCAGCAGAACCGCTGCTCGGTCACTGGCTTCGACCGCAGCATCATCCCCAGCAACGCCATCGTGCGCACCCCCGACGGACTCAACGAGGTCGTGACCTTCGACCGTGGCTGGGCCGTCTTCCGGGGGCAGGCTCCCGGCGAGCTCGTCGCGGTGTGCCTCGGCCCGGTGCGCTGACCCGGCACTGTCAGGAGCCTGACCCGACGCAGCGGTCTCTCGCGCTGCGAGTGCCCTCGAACGCCGTACGGCGACAGGTTGGAACCGCCGTTCAGGCCGTGACCCTCCACTTGAACGTCGCTGGCGTGGGATCGACGTTGCCGGCGGCGTCCGTGGCGGTGACGGCGAGCTGGTGCTTGCCGCGCTTGAGTCGCTTCGCCTTGTAGGGCGAGGTGCACGCCTTCGGCTTCTGCTTGTCCAACGTGCAGGTGAAGGTCACACCGGGCTCGCTGCTGAATGTGAACCGCGCACGCACAGCAGAGGTCCGCTTCTTGGGATGCTTGAGGATCGTCGTGTCGGGGGGCGTCGTGTCGGCCGCGGTGGGATCGGTGGCGCACACGGCGAACACCAGGTTGGTGCGGGCCTGATGGCTCGAGCTCTGTCCGTACGCCGACCAGCCGCGGCCGATCGCGCCGGTCGCGATCCCGTTGAGTTCGGCGATCGCGGTGAACGGTCCCATCAGCGAAACCCGGTCGTCGGGTTCATATGCACCGACGTTGCCCTGACCACCGGACAGCGCGCGGGTGCCGGCGGGGCAGGCGACAGCAGCTCCCCCGGCTTGGTCGTCCACCATCGGCAGCGTGTAGCTCGTGGAGCGCACGACAGCGTCGGAGGCGGCGGAGCAGACGGCGAAGAACCGGTCGCCGTAGCCCGGCGTCACGTCGACCACCGTCCGCCAGCCGGCCGCGACAGCGCCATCACCGGCGTAGGCGAGCCCCGAACTGACCGGTCCGGTCTGGTGCAGCGGGTTCGCGATGTCGGTCCCGGGGATGGGAGTGTCGTTCACCTTGCCGACCCCTCCGCCGATCGCCCGTGTCCCGGCGGGGCAGGGCACGACGACGTCGAGCGTTCCCGTCTGCACGGGCTGCACCGACGCCAGCACGGCATCGGAGTTGGCAGAGCAGACCACGAACGCCTTGAACGTCTGCGGCTTCGGACCGTAGTTGCCGACGCTGACCTGCCAGCCGCGGGGAATGTCGCCTGCATCAGTGGAACCCGCGAGGCCGCTGCTGTCGACCGGCGCGGAGTAGAAGACGCGGTAGATGTCAACGGCGAGCGAGGCCGGCGGCGTCGGAGCCGCCCCACCTCCCGTGGCACGCATGCCCGCCGGACACATGACGGTGCTCATGCCCTGTTGGTCGGTCGTCGGCAAGGTGAAGGACTGCACGACGACGACAGCGTCACTGCCGGGCGCCGCGGACCCCGGCGATGCAGTCCCCAGCCCTACGACACCCAGCACGAGAGCGGCAGCGGCCCGCAGGGCACGTCTCATCTCACGATGGTCGCACCAAGGATTGGCGACGACAACGCGTCTGGGCCGGATTAACCCATGCGGCACGAACACGAAAGAACCCTCGGTGAGCATTCGCTCGCCGAGGGTTCCAACGTGATTCATCTGGCGGTGGCGGAGGGATTTGAACCCTCGGTGGACTTGCGCCCACAAACGCTTTCGAGGCGTTCTCCTTAGGCCGCTCGGACACGCCACCGCGGGGAACCTTACCGGAGCGGCAGGGAGGCGCCGAAATCGGGCGCCGCGTCGGTCAGGGCAGGGCCGAGAACTGCCAGACCATGTGGTGGCGATAGGTCTCGCCGGGGCGCAGGACGGCGGTGGGCCAGTCGGGGCCGGCGGGATGGTGGGGCGTGTCGGGGTGGAGCTGGGGCTCGAGCGCGATGGCGTCGCCCTGTCGGATCATCCGTCCGGTGCGGTCGAGTGCGGAGCCGTCGAAGCCGTTGCCGGTGTAGACCTGTACGCCGGGCTGGTTGGACCGCAACCGGAGTCGCGTGCGCGACGTCGGCTCATCGAGCACCGCCATCGTCCGCAGCCCGGCGGCGTCCACGGCACCGTCCACCACGTAGTTGTGGTCGAGTCCGCGCGTCGTACGGATCTGCGGGTGATCGGCGCGCAGCACGTCACGAAGGACTGTCGGCGTCCGCAGGTCGAAGGGTGTGCCTGTGACAGGGGCGTGGTCACCGACGGGGATCCCGGTGTCGTCGACGGGGGTGTAGCGGTCGGCGGGGATGCTCAGCAGGTGGGCGTCGATGGAACCGCCGCCGGCGAGATTGAGGTAGACGTGGCTGGTCAGGTTGACCACCGTGGCCGCATCGGTCGTGGCGGTGATCGTCAACGCCACGGCGGCATCGGCGACCTCGTAGCGAGCGCGGACCGCGACCTCGCCGGGATAGCCGGCATCACCGTCGGGACTGGTCAACGCGAACTCCACGACATCGGCGGCGTGCTCGACGACCTCCCAGACCCGGGTGTGGAAACCATCGGGACCGCCGTGCAGGTGATGTCCGCGATCGTTGGTCGTGACCCTGATCGGCGTGTCGTCGAGAAGGAAGCGTCCGTGCGCGATCCGGTTGGCGTAACGCCCCACGATCGGCCCGACGTAGTCGGGCGACGCCCGCACGGCGTCCCCGTCCAGAAGCCCGATCGCCACGTCGCGTCGTACGCCGTCGCCACCGGTGACGACCATCCGCTGGATCGCCGCACCCATCGGCAACAGGTGCAGTTCGGGTCCCGGGGCCCGGCCGATCGCGGAGGTCACCAGCGCGGGTGGATCGCGTCGCGCAGGTCGCGGTCGTAGATCGCGCGGACACCGTCCAGGAAGCCGGCGGGGAGCGGATCGACCAGCCCGGCGGCAGCGTTCGCCCGCGCCTGGTCGACGTTGCGCGCACCGGGGATCACGGTGGTGACACCGGGTTGCTGCCAGCACCAGGCGATCGCGGCCTGGGCGGGGGTGATCTCGGTGCCGAGGGTCGTGCGGACCAGTTCGGCGAAGTCGCCGGCAGCGCGTACGCCGACGGCATAGTCGACCCCCGAGAAGGTCTCGCCCACGTCGAACGCGCTGCCGTCGCGGTTGTAGGTGCGGTGGTCGTCGGCCGCGAAGACGGTGGAGGCGTCGTACCTCCCCGAGAGCAGGCCGGAGGCGAGCGGGACGCGGGCGATGATCGCGACTCCGGCGGCCGCCGCAGCCGGGAGGACCGCGTCGAGGGGCTTGCGGCGGAAGGCGTTGAGGATGATCTGGACCGAGGCGACGCCGGGGCGCGCGATGGCGGACAGGGCCTGGTCGCAGGTCTCGACGCTGACGCCATAGGCAGCGATCACCCCGTCGGCGACCAGGTCGTCGAGCGCGTCATAGGTCGCGTCGGCGTCGATCACCGCCGACGGCGGGCAGTGGAGCTGGACCAGGTCGATCGTGTCGACGCCGAGGTTGTGGCGGGAGCGGTCGAGCCACGCGCGGAAGTGGGCGGGCACGTAGTTCTCCGGCTCCTGCGCCAGACGACGGCCCATCTTGGTGGCCACACTGAATCCGGCGTCGGCATGGTCGGCGAGGAAGCGTCCCACGATCTGCTCACTGCGTCCGTCACCGTAGACGTCGGCGGTGTCATAGAACGTGACCCCCGCTTCCGCGGAGGCCTCCAGGACCGCGCGGGAGTCGGCCTCGGACACCTCCCCCCAGTCGGCACCGAGCTGCCAGGTGCCGAGTCCGACGACGGAGACCGGGCGGCCGGTGCGGCTCGCCCGTCCGAAGGTGCGTTCTTCCATGGTTGCTCCCTTGCAGGTTCAGGCGCGGGTGGCCGCGAGTCGGGCATCGACGGCACCGGGACTGAGGACGGCGTCGAGGGCGAGGGCCGCACACCCGACGAGACCCGCGCGCACGCCGTACGTCGCAGGCAGGAACTGCAGCTCACGGGTGGCGAGGGCGGAGGCGCGCGCATAGACGGCTTCGCGTACGCCGGCGGCGTAGACGTCGTACGCGCCCGCCATGTCGCCGCCGAGGACGACGGCCCTCGGGTTGAGGAGGTTGATCGCGACAGCGAGCAGCTCGCCGAGGTGGCGACCGCTCTCGCGGAGCAGTTGCTTGGCCTCGGGGTCTCCTGCCTGGGCAAGGGCGACGAGGTCGCGGACGTGGTCGACGTCGCGGCCCTCCTCGCGCAGCCGGGCCACCAGCGCCCACCCGGCGGCGACCGTCTCGAGGCAGCCCACGTCTCCGCATCGGCAGGGGCGTCCTGCCGCCTCGGCCACCTTGGTGTGGCCGATGTCGCCCGCTGCCCCGAGCGCGCCGGTCACGATCCGCCCGTCGGCGAGGACGCCGAGGCCGAGACCGGTGGATGCCTTGACGACCAACAGGTCGCGGATCTCGCGGGCGTGGCCGAGGAACTCCGAGCGGGCCAGGGTGTCGGCGTCGTTGGCGAGGAACAGCGGCGCGTCGCTGACCTGGGCCAGATGGGGCGCCAGCGGTACGTCGTCCCAGCCGGCCATGACCGGAGAGTCCAGGCTGCTGCCGCGGTCGGTGTCGACGACGCCCGGGAGGGAGAGGCCGATCCCCAGCACCGGCGGGAGTGGGCCGTCGTACGAAGCCGAGAGCTCGTCGAGCAGCCTGCGCAGCTGTCCGGCGACGCCGGGCATCACCTCGTCGGGTCCGGCGCCGATCTCGTGGTCGATCGCGGAGGAGGCGAGCTCGGTGCCGCCGAGGTCGAAGACGGCGACCTGCGAGCGGGACCGGCCGACGGCGACCGCGAGCACGACGCCCGCGTCGGTGTTGAAGACCAGGCCTCCGGGCGGCCGACCACCGGTGGAGGCGAGTTCGGCGCCGAGCCGGAGCAGACCGCCTGCGGCCAGCGCGTTGACCCGGGCCACGACAGCGGTGCGTGAGAGACCGGTCATCGCACGCAGCTCGGCACGGGTGGAGGCTCGGCCGCTGCGGAGCAGGGCCAGCAGGTCTCCGGCGGTCGCGGACTCCCGCATCACCAGCGGAACGCGAACCTCGGACATGTCCGGATCCTAACCTTGGCCACTTTGATCCAAAAAGATCCTAAGTAAGTCTGTTCCCGGATCGTCTTCGGTATTACCGTGGACGACGTGACAACGTCCATCTCCTCCGCGGCGGCCGACCTGGTCATCCCCGCCTGCGACGTGACCGTCTTCGGCGGCACCGGCGACCTCGCCCTCCGCAAGCTGCTGCCGGGGCTCTACCAACGCGAGCGCGACGGGCAACTCCACCCGCACACCCGCGTCATCGCCGTCTCCCGGCACGACCTCGACGACGCCGCCTATCGCGACCTCGTCATGCAGGCCGTCTTCGACCACGTCCCCGAGGACCACCTCGAGGCCGGAGCCCTGCACCGGCTCACTCACCGCCTGCACCACCTGACGCTCGACGCCACCGCGCCCGAGGGTTGGGACCGAGTGCACGGACTGCTCAAGGAGCATCCCGCCGCTGCCGAGCCACCGACCCGGATCTTCTACCTCGCCGTCCACTCCGACCTGTTCGGACCGATCTGCAGCCGTCTCGACGACCTCGGTGTCATCGAGCCGGACAGCCGGGTCGTCCTCGAGAAGCCGATCGGCACCGACCTCGCCTCCTCCCGCGTCGTCAACGACGCCGTCGGCAGCGTCTTCGAGGAGCGGCAGATCTTCCGGATCGACCACTACCTCGGCAAGGAGAGCGTGCAGAACCTCCTCGTCACCCGCTTCGCCAACACCTTCCTCGAACCGATCTGGAACTCCCGCTGGGTCGACCACGTCCAGATCACCGTCGCCGAGACACTCGGCGTCGCCGGACGCGGCGGCTACTACGACAAGGCCGGCGCCCTGCGCGACATGGTGCAGAACCACCTGTTGCAGATGCTCTGCCTGGTCGCGATGGAGCCCCCGACGTACGTCGGCGGGGACCCGGTCCGCGACGAGAAGCTGAAGGTCCTGCGCGCCCTCAAACCCCTGACCGGCGGCGACGTCGACAAGAACACGGTGCGCGGGCAGTACACGTCGTACGCCGAGGAGATCGGCCACCCCAGCACCACCGAGACCTACGTGGCGTTGCGTGCCGAGGTGCAGAACTGGCGCTGGGCCGGCGTGCCCTTCTATCTGCGCACCGGCAAGCGGATGGCGCGCCAGGAGTCGACCATCGAGGTCGTCTTCAAGGAGCCGCCGCACGCGATGTTCCCGCACAGCGAGGGCGTCACCACCCCCAACCGGCTGACCATCCGGATGCAGCCCGACGAGGGCATGCAGTTCCACCTCACCACGAAGCACCCGGGCCCCGGCGGGATCCGTCTGCACCCCGCCTCGCTCGACCTCAGCTATGCCGACACCTTCGACGAGCGCAGTCCCGATGCCTACGAGCGTCTCCTGCTCGACGTCATGCGCGGCATCCCCACCCTGTTCATGCGCCGCGACGAGGTCGAGGCCGCATGGGAGTGGGTCGAACCCGTCCTCGAGGCGTGGGAGCAGGCCGGCGTCGAGCCCGTCCGCTACCACCCCGGCACCCCGGGTCCCGCCGCCGCAGCGCTGCTGCTGGCGCGCGAGGGCCGCACCTGGCAGGAGTGAGCCATGCCCGCGAAGGCAACCGAGATCCATCCCGTTCTCGCCGACGTGACCCGTCGGCTCACCGAGCGCAGCGCCGCCACCCGTACGGCGTACCTGGCCCGGGTGCGTGAGGCGGCCGTGCGTGGACCCGCACGCGGTCGCCTCGCGTGCGCCAACCTCGCGCACGGCTTCGCGGCCGCCGAGCCCGACGAGAAGGCCGAGCTCGCCCGCGGCCACAAGCCCAACCTGGCCATCGTCACCAGCTACAACGACATGCTCTCGGCGCATCAGCCATACGGCGCCTACCCGCCGATCCTGAAGGACGCGATCATCCGCGCGGGCGGGCTGGCCCAGGTGGCGGGCGGCGTACCCGCCATGTGTGACGGCATCACCCAGGGCCGCGACGGGATGCAGCTCTCGCTCTACAGCCGCGACGTCATCGCCATGTCCACCGCCATCGCCCTCTCCCATGACATGTTCGACGGCGCACTGATGCTCGGCGTGTGCGACAAGATCGTCCCCGGACTGCTGATCGGAGCCCTGTCCTTCGGGCACCTGCCCACCGCGTTCGTGCCCGCCGGCCCGATGGCCTCCGGCCTGCCCAACAAGGAGAAAGCGCACGTCCGGCAGCTGTTCGCCGAGGGCAAGGTCGGCCGCGAGGAGCTGCTCGCCGCCGAATCCGCGTCGTACCACTCCCGCGGCACCTGCACGTTCTACGGCACCGCCAACTCCAACCAGCTCGTGATGGAGGTGATGGGGCTGCACCTGCCCGGGTCCTCCTTCGTCAACCCCGACACGGACCTGCGCGATGCCCTCACCCGGGAGGCGGCGGCGGTCGTCGTACGCCGTGCGGCCGCTGCCGGTGGCGCTCCCGGCATCGGCGAGATGATCGACGAGAAGGTCGTCCTCAACGCCTGCGTCGCGCTGCTCGCCAGCGGCGGCTCCACCAACCACACCCTGCACCTGGTCGCGATCGCCCGCGCCGCGGGGATCCTGCTCACCTGGGACGACCTGGCCGACCTGTCGGCCGTCGTACCGCTCCTGGCGCGGGTCTATCCCAACGGCGCCGCCGACGTGAACCACTTCCACGCCGCCGGTGGAATCGGGTTCCTGGTCGGCACCCTGCTCGACGCGGGGCTCCTGCACGAGGACGTCGAGACCATCCTCGGGCGAGGCCTGCGGCGCTACACCTCGGAACCTGTCGTGGTCGACGGCGAACTGTCGTGGCGGCCGGGACCTGCTGCGAGCTTGGATCACACGGTGCTACGGCCTGCGTCGACGCCGTTCTCCGCTGACGGCGGGGTGAAGGTCGTGCGAGGACCGTTGGGCACCGGCGTCGTGAAGACGTCGGCCGTCGCCGTCGAGCACCGGTTCGTCTCCGCCCCCGCGCGGGTCTTCGACGATCAGCACGACTTCCTCCGCGCCTTCACCGACGGCGAGCTCGACGGCATCGACCTGGTCGCGGTGATCCGCTACCAGGGGCCGGCCGCCAACGGGATGCCGGAGCTGCACAAGCTGACCCCAGCGCTCGGCGTACTCCAGGATCGCGGGCAACGCGTCGCCATCGTCACCGACGGCCGGATGTCCGGCGCCTCCGGGAAGGTGCCGGCTGCCATCCACGTCACGCCCGAGGCTGCCCTCGGCGGTCCGCTGGCACGGGTCCGCGACGGTGATCTGATCACCCTCGACGCCGATGCCGGGCTGCTCTCGACCGACGCCGACCTGGCTCACCGCGAACCCATGGGAGCCGCGCCACCGGGCGACGCCTGGGTAGGCACGGGCCGCGAACTGTTCGCCGCCTTCCGCGCCACCGTCGGGCCCGCCGACGAGGGTGCGTCGATCTTCCCGGTCGTGGGCGCCGTTGCCAACGCTGGCCAATCGCCGGACAACAGCCACCACCCGAAGCAGGAGACATCCCTTGTCCGCGCCTGACTCCGCCTCCGTCCTCGACCTGGTGCCCGTGATGCCGGTCGTCGTCATCGACGACCTCGCCACCGCCGTACCCATCGCCCGAGCACTCGTCGACGGCGGCCTGCCCGCCATCGAGCTCACCCTGCGCACGCCGGTCGCGCTCGACGCGATCCGGGCGATCGCGGCGGAGGTCCCCGAGATCGCGCTCGGCGCCGGGACCATCACCACCCCGGCGCAGGCCGAGGCCGCCGTCGCCGCGGGGGCGGGCTTCCTCGTCTCCCCCGGCTCGACGCCCTCCTTGCTGGCGGCCATGCGAGCAACCGGCGTCCCGTTCCTGCCCGGAACCTCGACGGTCTCCGAGGTGCTCGCCGTGCTCGAAGCCGGCATCACCGAGATGAAGTTCTTCCCTGCCGAGGCGTCCGGCGGTTCGGCGTACCTCAGGTCCGTCGCCGGACCGGTGCCGGCCGCCCGCTTCTGCCCCACCGGCGGCATCACGCCCACCTCCGCCCCGGGCTATCTCGCGCTGCCCAATGTCGGCTGCGTCGGCGGCACCTGGCTCACCCCGGCGGACCTGGTTGCCGCGGGTGACTGGGAGCGGATCAGCAAGCTGGCGGCCGAGGCTGCAGCCCTGGGTTGACCCGCGAATCGTGACTTGTGACGCGCGAGTCGTGAGTTGTGACCGCCGAGTCGTGAGTTGTGACCGCCGAGTCGTGAGTTGTGACGAAGACATCGGACGGAAGTCACCACTCGGCCGTCAGAAGTCACCACTCGGCGGTCACAAGTCACTATTCGCGGGTGGGGCGGTGGGTGGCGAAGAATCCGTCCAGCAAGGCGATCGACTCCTCGGCCAGGACACCGGCCACCACCTCAGGGCGGTGGTTCAGCCGGCGATCGCGTACGACGTCCCACAGGGAGCCGACGGCGCCGGCCTTGTCGTCGTACGCGCCGAAAACGACGCGGTCGACGCGCGACAGGACAGCCGCGCCCGCGCACATCGTGCACGGCTCGAGGGTCACGACGAGGGTGCAGCCGGAGAGGCGCCACTCGCCGTGTGCCGCGGCGGCGGCGCGCAGGGCGACCACCTCGGCGTGACCGGTGGGGTCGGCGTCGCGTTCACGGACGTTGCGTCCGACGCCGACGACCTCACCGTCCTCAGCCACGACCACCGCGCCGATCGGGACGTCACCCGTGGCGAGGGCACCGGACGCCTCCGCGAGGGCAGCCCGCATCGGGCCTTCCCACCGGATCAGCGCAGCGCTCATCCGGGGTCCCCGACGAGTCGTTCGGAGGAGCGGAGCGGGGGAGAAGAACTCGATGGGGTGGTCATGCAGGGGTGAGGCCGACGGTGTCGTCGAAGAGATCGCCGAAGCCCAGAGCGCGGGCAATCTCCGAGAGCATCTCATCGGGGTAGAGCTCGTCGTCGTCGAGGATCGCGGCCAGGTCCATGGCGTCGACGCCGAGGTCGCTGAGCAGCTCGAGGTCGCCCGCGGGCTCCGGGTCGTCCTCGTCCTCCACCGACGGCAGTCCGAGGTGCTCGACGACGACGGCGGCGATCTCCCACTCGGTCGCAGCGGTGATGTCGGACAACATGACACGGGTCCGCGGCCCAGCCACGCGCACGACGACGAAGAAGTCCTCATCGACAGCCACCAGTCCGACAGCCCCACCGTCCCCGGGGAACCGGCGCAGCGCACCGGCCAAGGTCTCCACGTCGGTGGCATGGTCGGGCGACATCTCGTCGACCCGCCACACGCCTTCCTCGCGGTAGGCAGCAACGGCGAAGTCAACCGATTCGATGGCCGTGGCGGTCATGGACCAAGCCTGACACGCGAACCCCCGCGGGACCAGAGGATTTCGCGAGCGCTCGGGTCGGGCGTTCCGCGGTGCGCCGCTCTATCTGTGTTGGTTTCCCAAGGGATGCAGCGAAGGTGACACTTCCCCGTCCAAATTTGAACTGGGAAGTGCAGCTTCTTCTGCATCCCTTGGGAAACCAACACCAAGCGCACCCCCCCAGCCACCTCAAACCGCACGCGATCACGCCGTAGGCTCTGGCCATGCGCACCCTCGTCGTGGACCACCCGCTCGTCGCCCACAAGCTGACCGTTCTCCGCGACAAGGACACCGATTCGCCGACCTTCCGCTCGCTGGCCGACGAGCTGGTCACCCTCCTGGCCTACGAGGCCACCCGCGATGTCCGCGTCGAGCCCACCGCGATCGAGACCCCGGTCGCGCCCATGACGGGCACCCGGCTCGCCACGCCCCGCCCCCTCGTCGTACCCATCCTGCGGGCCGGGCTCGGCATGCTCGACGGCATGGTCCGGCTCCTGCCGACCGCTGAGGTCGGCTTCCTCGGCATGGTCCGCGATCACGAGACCCTCGAGGCGACGACGTACGCCGAGCGCCTGCCGGAGGACCTGTCGGGCCGTCAGTGCTACGTGGTGGACCCGATGCTGGCAACGGGCGGGACGCTCGCGGCGGCGATCCGGTTCCTGGTCGATCGGGGCGCCGATCACATCACGGCCGTGTGCCTGTTGGCGGCGCCGGAGGGTTGCGCGCGACTGGAGGAGGAGCTCGGCGACCTCGACATCCCGGTCACGATCGTCACCGCGGCGATGGACGAGAAGCTCAACGAGAAGGGCTACATCGTCCCGGGTCTCGGCGACGCAGGCGACCGGATGTACGGCATCGCCGCCGACTGATCCCCGGCGTCGCCCCCACCCGACTCGGCGGGTGGGTCCCGTTGCGGCATTGGAACGATCGAGTTCCCCGACCTATCGCTGCGATAGACACATGTCACACGTAAGACAGGTCCACGAGCCGCCTGAGCCTGTGTAGTTTGACGGGCATTGTTGCCCAGATCGGGCACCGATCTTGTCCACACAATGGAGGCTCGATGCTCATCGGCATCCCTCGCGAGTCGAAACCGGGCGAAACCCTGGTTGCGGCGACCGCCAAGACCGTATCCCAGTTGACCAACCTCGGTTATGAGGTCGTCGTCGAGTCCGGCGCCGGCACGCTCGCCGACCAGCCCGACAGTGTCTTCACCGACCTCGGCGACGCGTCCGTCCGCGTCGGCACGTCCGCCGACGTGTGGGCCGCCGACGTCGTCGTGAAGGTCAACGCGCCCACCGACGAGGAGATCGGACGCCTCAAGAAGGGCGCCACGATCATCTCGATGATGGCGCCGGGCCGTTCGCCCGAGCTGCTCGAGAAGTTGCAGGCGCAGGGCGTCACCGCCCTCGCGATGGACGCGGTCCCGCGGATCTCGCGCGCGCAGTCGATGGACGTGCTGTCCTCGATGGCCAACGTCGCGGGCTACCGCGCGGTCGTCGAGTCGGCCCACGAGTTCGGCCGGATGTTCACCGGCCAGGTCACCGCCGCGGGCAAGATCCCGCCGGCCCGCGTGTTCGTGGTGGGTGCCGGTGTCGCCGGTCTCGCCGCGATCGGCGCCGCCTCCGCGATGGGCGCCATCGTGCGCGCGTTCGACGTGCGCCCCGAGGTCGCCGAGCAGGTCGAGTCGATGGGTGCGCAGTTCGTGCACGTCGACATGGAGCAGGAGGTCTCCTCCGACGGCTACGCCAAGGAGATGTCCGAGGCCCAGGTCGCCGCGACCGCTGCGATGTACGACGAGGAGGCTCGCGCCGCCGACATCGTCATCACCACCGCGCTGATCCCGGGACGCCCGGCCCCGTCGCTGCTCACCGCGGAGACCGTCGCCGGCATGAAGAACGGCTCGGTGATCGTCGACATGGCCGCCGCCAACGGCGGAAACGCCGCTGGCACGGTCGCCGACCAGAAGGTCGTCACCGACAACGGCGTGACGATCCTCGGTTACACCGACCTCGCCGGTCGCCTCGCTGCCCAGACCTCGCAGCTCTACGGCACCAACATCGTCAACCTGCTCAAGCTCCTGACTCCGGAGAAGGACGGCAACCTCGGCCTGGACTTCGACGACGTCGTCCAACGCGGCATCACCGTCGTGCGCGAAGGCGAATCCACCTGGCCGCCCCCGGCGGTCCAGGTCTCCGCCGCGCCGGCTGCCGCAGCCGCTGCCGCCGTACCCGAGAAGGAGCCGAAGGCTCCGATGTCGGCCGGAACCAAGGTCGGTCTGGCCCTCGGCGGGATCGCGGTGTTCGGTCTGATCAACGCGCTCGCCCCGACTCAGGAGCTGCGCACGCACTTCACGGTGCTGATGCTGTCGATCGTGATCGGCTACTACGTGATCGGCAAGGTCGCGCACGCGCTGCACACGCCGCTGATGTCGGTCACCAACGCCATCTCCGGCGTCGTGGTCGTCGGCGCTCTGCTGCAGGTCGGCACCGACGACAAGCTGGTGCTCGGGCTCTCACTGGTCGCGATCCTGCTCGCGTCGATCAACGTCTTCGGCGGCTTCGCGGTGACCCGCCGCATGCTCGCGATGTTCAGCAAGGGGAACTGACCATGGACATCCTCTCCATCACCGGCGCGGCGTACATCGTCGCTGCTCTGCTGTTCATCCTGTCCCTGGCAGGTCTGTCGAAGCACGAGTCCGCCAAGAACGGCCTGACCTTCGGCATCGTCGGCATGGGGGTCGCACTGGTCGCGACCGTCATCCTGGTCATCGACTCCACCGAGTTCCTCGACAACCGGGCTCTGGTCATCGTCGCGATGCTGGCCGCGATCGCGGTCGGCGGTGCGATCGGCATCTGGCGCGCCAAGATCGTCGAGATGACCGGCATGCCCGAGCTCATCGCGCTGCTGCACTCGTTCGTCGGTCTTGCCGCCGTCGCGATCGGCTGGAACGGCCACATCCTCGGCTCCCACGAGCCGCTGCCGAGCCTGGTCAACATCCACGAGGCCGAGGTCTCGATCGGCATCTCCATCGGTGCGGTCACCTTCACCGGCTCGATCGTCGCCAACCTCAAGCTGTCGGCGAAGATGAACTCCGCGCCGCTCATGCTGCCGG
This sequence comes from Nocardioides sp., assembly GCA_030145945.1. GTDB lineage: Bacteria > Actinomycetota > Actinomycetes > Propionibacteriales > Nocardioidaceae > Nocardioides. Next base: position 14,297 of record JASLDK010000436.1, on the reverse strand, counting down.
GCAAGAACTTCATCAACATCGGTTCGCTGGTGCTGTTCGCGATCCCGACCGCCGTCTACGTCGGCATGGACACCAACGACAACACCTCGGCCGACATCCTGCTCGGTGTCATCACCGTCCTGGCGCTGGCGCTCGGTTGGCACCTCGTCGCCTCCATCGGTGGCGGCGACATGCCGGTCGTGGTGTCGATGCTCAACTCGTACTCCGGTTGGGCCGCGGCCGCCTCCGGCTTCCTGCTCGGCAACGACCTGCTCATCGTCACCGGTGCGCTCGTCGGATCCTCGGGTGCCTACCTGTCCTACATCATGTGCAAGGCGATGAACCGTTCGTTCATCTCCGTGATCGCCGGTGGCTTCGGCATCGCCGCCCCTGCTGGTGACGACGTGGACTACGGCGAGCACCGCGAGATCCAGGCCGACGCCGTCGCCGAGCTCCTCGCCAACGCCGGCTCCGTCGTGATCACGCCGGGCTACGGCATGGCGGTCGCGCAGGCGCAGTACCCCGTCGCCGACCTGACCGCCAAGCTCCGCGCGAAGGGCGTCGACGTCCGCTTCGGCATCCACCCCGTCGCAGGTCGCCTCCCGGGCCACATGAACGTGCTGCTCGCCGAGGCCAAGCTGCCCTACGACATCGTGCTCGAGATGGACGAGATCAACGACGACTTCCCCGACACGGACGTCGTCCTGGTCATCGGCGCCAACGACACGGTCAACCCGGCCGCGTCCGAGGACCCGTCCTCCCCCATCGCCGGCATGCCGGTGCTCGAGGTCTGGAACGCCAAGGACGTCATCGTGTTCAAGCGGTCCATGGCCGCCGGGTACGCCGGCGTACAGAACCCGCTGTTCTTCCGTGAGAACAGCCAGATGCTGTTCGGCGACGCGAAGGACCGCGTCGAGGACATCGTCAAGGCTCTCGGCTGACGCTCGGCCTGACACAGCCCGCACGACGAGGGGCCGGTTCCGCTGCGAAGCGGGCCGGCCCTTCGGCGTGTAACACGCTGTCCACGGCAGTCATTTCGCCGATTTCGGCCGATTCGGTGCCGTGAACTGCCCGGTAGTCAGGTGGACAGCGTGTTACAGCACGCCGCCGGCCGCTCACGCGGGGATCTTCGCCTCGAAGATGTCGTTGCCCCCGACGGTCGTCACCGACTGCGCCGTCCACGCCAGCGGCTCGCTGCTCCCGGCCAGCAGGGGGTGGGGGGTGACCACCATGAAGGACAGGGTGCCGCTGCCGAGCACGAAGAGCGTGGCCGTGACCCGGTCCCCCGACGCTGCGCGGCGTACGACGTCGAGGATCATCGCGCCCATCTCGTCGGCGGTCTGCTCGCTGGTGGGTTCCACGGAGCCGCTGCGGATGGCCAACTCCACGCCCCGCTCGCGGGCGGCACCGAAGGCCCGGAGCAGCCACGGCATCAGGCGCACCAGGTCCGGCTCGATCTGGATGATCTTGCGCAGGTAGGCCTCCTCGGCGCCGCATTCCCGGCGTACCCGTTCGTCAGCGGGGTCGAGGAACCCGCTCGCGAGGCCTCCGAGCAGGGCGTCGACGCGATCGAGACCGGCCTCGTGCCAACTCGCGCGCAGCTCCTCGGCCCTGATCCGCAGGTCGTCGTCGAGTCGCGCGCGGACGAGTCGGCGTTGGTTCAGCGCGAGCTGCCGTCCGATCGCGCCGAGCGCGTGGTCGAACAGCCCCCAGCCGATGACGAACAGGCTCGCGATGCCGGCACCCGCCACGAGGATCAGGGAGCCGGTGATCGATGTGGACCAGCCGATGGCCGCCAGCACGACGCTGGTCACCAAGGGGGCGAGGAGGCCGACCCTCATGGCCGACCGGCCGCCGACGTTCTTGAGCAGGACGACCGAGCCGGTGTTGACGAGCACCTGCCAGAAGACCGGGTCCACTCGCCCGAAGTCCCACGTCCGGGCGGCGAGGACGAAGGCTGCGACCACGATGACGACGAGGGTGACACTGACCATCCACCGCATGGTCACCGATTCCGATCGGCGCGTGCTCCACACCAGCACCACACCGACGGCTCCGAGCGCCAGTGCCCCATAGGTGGGCGTCAGACGTCCGGGAGCCGTGACGAGTTCGAGGAAGACGCCGACGACCAGGACGGCCACAGCCCACAGCCAGACCGCACCTCGGCGGATCTGTCCGACGATCCTGGCGAGTGCCTCCCGATCACCTTCGTCGTCGACGTTCGCCCCCGGGTCGCCGGCGAGCCGGAGCACCACCGTGGTCCCGGCACCGGGCGTCGAGGAGATCCGGACGTCGATCCCCGCCTCGGCGGAGCGGTCGAGGACCGAGCGTTGCAGACCCCGCAGGTCGGTCGCCCCGGCGTCGAATCCGACGCCGTCGTCGCTGATGGTCACTTCGAGGCCGTCACCGGCACGTCGTACGTCGAGCCGCACTGCCGGGACGCCTGCATGCTTGGCCGCGTTGAGGACCACCTCGCGGGACGCGCCCTCGAGGGCCTTGCGCGTCTGGAGCGGGTACGTCGACCACAGCTGGGCGAGCTCCGCATCGTCGAGGCCGGTGCGTTCCACCGCGATCCCCGCGAGATGGACGCCGGCGAAGGCGGCGTCCGCCGACCCGTGCGCGGCGGCGCGCACTCCCGCCCGCAGCGCCGACAACACGCCCCGATCCATGGCGCACCGATCGCGCACGAGTGCGCGGTCGCGGATGCCGGCACCACCGGACGCGATGGCAGCCAGCGTGTTGATGGCCGTGTCGTGCAGGACGCGGGCGTCCTCGGCCACCACCCGCCCGTGCATCCGGCGCTGCTCGATCTGCACGAACCTCTCGTCGTCCGCGGCCGACTGGAGGTCGAAGCGCTCGGCGACCTCGGCGAGGACCGCCAGGCCGGCACGGGTGAGGAGGAAGATGCCGTAGCCGGCGATGAGCTGGTCCTGGGGGATCACCCATCCCCACTCAGGGTGCACGATCGCCATGGCGATCGAATAGCCGAAGCATCCGATCGCATGGGCCACGAACGCGGCCGGCCCGCGGATCAGCCCGGCCGGCATCGCGGTCGCCAGGTGCACCGCCCACATCGAGATGAACAGCAACAGATCGTTCGGCGTCTGTGCGACACAGGCGGCCGTGGTGGAGACGAGGAAGGTCGTCCAGACCGAGTTCCATGCCGGCACCCGACCGGCGAGGCACGCCCCGTCGACGACGATGGCGACGCCGATCAGCGCCAGGAAGGGCAACTCCCATCGCCGGCCGTGCCCCTCGATCAACGCGCTGACGCCGATCATCAGGTCGAGGCCCAAGGCGCCGATCAGGACGGCATTGCGCAGCGACATCAGCAGGCTGGCCGTGGCCCAGCCGGCCCGTTCGGACGAGTCGATGCCCGTGACGAAAAGGCGGAGCAGCGAGCGTGGTTCGACCTGTCGCGCCGCCAGCCAGCCCCTCACCATGCGATCCCTACCACGTCCACGGGCCCTGGTGGTCCGGCTCGCACGACTAGAGCACCACGGACGCGAGGGTCTCGTAGCGAGGCGCACGCCCCGGCCCCTCGCCCAGATGGGAGGCCACGACCTCGACCGATCCGACCGGCCACGACGGTCCGCCGTAGGACTCGAGCAGACGAACCCAGTTGGTCATCTCCACGATCCGACCACCCGTGCGAGCGACCGTGAGGTGGGGACGGAACCGTTGGCCATCGACCTCGATGCCACTGACGACCGCGGCGTTGCGAGCACGGGGCGCCAAGGTGGTGAGTACGCCGACAGCGCCGGTGAGGCCGGTTGCGAGGATGCGGCCCTCGCTGACGTTGGGGAAGACGACGGCGCCCGCCAGGGACACTTCGTGGTCCGGGGTGAGGTCGTCGAGCGACTCGGCCAACTGGTCGACGTACCGGTCGATCCGGGGCTCTGGGACCTCGGCCATGAAGGCGAGCGTGACGTGGAACTGCTCGGGGCAAGTCCAGCGGAAGTCACCCGCGGCCCGGCGGGGTTCGAGGAAGGCGTCGAGGTGCTCGACCGCCTCCGGTGGCGGGACGACGGCAGCGAAGACCCTCATCAGACGCGGGTGCCGACCAGGCCGCCGATGCCATAGGTCACGCCCATCGCGAGCAACCCGCCGAGGACGTTGCGCACGACGGCGCGGGCCGGGGAGCCGTAGCCGAACCTCGCGCTCGCCCATCCGGTGAGCGCAAGGGCGAGGACGACCGCGACCACGGTGACGGGGACCCGCAGGTCCTCGGACGCCAACGCGATCGTCAGCAACGGCAGCAACGCGCCGACGGTGAACGACAGCATGGAAGCCAGCGCTGCGCTCCACGGGTTGGTCAGGTCGTCGGGGTCGATGCCGAGCTCCACTTCCGCGTGCGCGGCCAGTGCATCCTTCTCGGTCAGCTGCTTGGCGACCTCCAGCGCGAGGTCCGGGTCGAGCCCCTTGTCGGCATAGAGGCCGGCGAGCTCGGCCAGCTCGTCCTCGGGGTCCTCGTGCAGCTCGCGACGCTCCTTGGCGAGCAGCGCCTCCTCGGAGTCGCGCTGGGTGCTGACGGAGACGTACTCCCCCGCCGCCATGCTCATGGCACCCGCCGCCAGACCTGCGATCCCGGCGACCAGCAGCGCGGTGCGGTCGTTGGTCGCTCCTGCCACACCGAGCACGATGCCTGCGGTCGACACGATGCCGTCGTTGGCCCCGAGCACGCCGGCGCGCAACCAGTTGAGGCGGTTGTTGAAGCCTTCCTGGTGGGGCTCGTCCTCGTGGGGACCGATCAGGTCCTCGACCGGTTCCGTGGGCTCATTCGGGTCGATCGTCGTCTTGCTCACGTGTCCATGATCCCCGACAGGGACGGGTTCACGCGAGCGCGATTCACCCGGTGCACCGGGTGAGACGGCGATCGGTGAGGCCGTGGAAGGCCAGGGTCGCCTGGACTCTTCTGTTCTGTCGGTCCTCGTCAGCAAGGCCGAGCTTCCAGAAGATGCGCGTCACGTGGGCCTCGACGGTGCGCGGCGACAGCACGAGCAGATCGGCGATCGTGGCGTTGGACCAGCCGTTCGCCAGCAGGTCCAGGACGTCGTACTCCCTGCTGGTCAGGGCGACGGTGCACGGGAGCGGCTCCACCCTTGCGGTCATGGCATCGATGCTCGGTGCCGGGCTGTCCCGGGCGGTAGGGTCACGCGTCCCGAGGCGATCGGGAACATTGCCCCGCGCCCCCCTCCACCTCGGTGCGGCGGTCGTGGGGGATGGAAGCATGCGGACATGTCGCGGTCCGTCCGGGTGGTCCTGCTGTTGCTGTTCGCCAGCGGCTGGGCGACCAACCATTTCGCCGCGATCATCCCCGTTCTGCGGGCGAGCGAGGGCCTGTCGTCGACCGTCCTGGCCGGGGCCTTCGGCATCTATGCGCTCGGACTTCTGCCGGGCCTGTTGGGCGGCGGCGCACTCTCCGACCGCATCGGGCGACGCTCCGTCGTCCTGACCGGCGGCACGATCGCGGCCGTCGGCAACCTGCTGATGCTGTGCTGGCATCCCGCTTCCGGCGTGTACGTCGGGCGGCTGGTCGTGGGCGTCGGCGTCGGGCTCGCGATCAGCGGGGGTACGGCGTGGGCCGCCGATCTCGCCGGCCGCCGCGGCACCACGGTCGCCGGGGTCGTCCTCACCGCCGGGTTCGCGACGGGCCCGCTGGCGTCGGGTCTGATGGCGCAGTTCGTGGGCGATGACCTGGCTGCGACGCTGCCGTTCGCGGTCACCATCGCCCTGTCTCTCGGGACCGTCCTCCTCGCCTGGCGCACGACGTCCGGTCCGTCCTCACTGCCCGTTGACGAATCACCCGCACCTGCAGGGATGTCGGACGCCGATCGATCCATGGGCCTCGCGCTTTTCCGGTCGGTCCCGATGGCGCTGTGGGTGTTCTCGACCGTCACGGTCGCGGTCGTCGTCCTCCCGGTGCGGATCGGCGGAGGCGGCACCGACCCCTGGGTTCCGGGAGCCTCCTCCGCACTTGCCCTCGGCACCGGCGTCCTCATCCAGGTCATCGCCCGGCGCGCCGGGTGGGGACCACGCGCCGGCATCGTCGGCGCTCTCCTCGCCGCGGTCGGTTTCGCCGCCAGCGCGCAGGTCGACGCACACCCCGGGTTGTCGGCGTTCGTCGTGACGTCGATCGTGCTCGGGTCGGCGTACGGCCTGTGTCTGCGCGCCGGGCTGGTGGACGTCGAGACCTTCACCCCACCCGAGCATCGGGGCGCGACCGTGGGCATCTACTACGTCTGCACCTATCTCGGCTTCGGGCTCCCGGTGTTGCTGGAGGCCCTGCGTGCCGGCGTCGGTACGACGACTCCGCTGCTGATCCTGACCGGCACCGCCGTCCTCGCAGCAGGTCTGCGGTGGTGGCAGCTGCGGAGTGCGGCGGCCGCATACGTCTGACCCGTTGACCATCAACTTGCATTTTGCAAGTATGCCGCCATGAGCCTCTTCATCACCTGCCCCGTCGAGAGCGTCGAGCGCGCGACCGCCTTCTACACCGCCCTCGGGTGGACCCTCAACCCCGAGATGTCCGACCACAACGTGTCGTGCTTCGCGATCGCGCCCGATCAGTACGTCATGCTCGGCAGCCGCGAGATGTATGCCAGCGTCGGCGGCGTCGAGGACCTGATCGGCGGCCCCGACACCCCCTCCAAGGTGACCGTCTCCTTCGACCTCGAGAGCCGCGAGGCCGTCGACGAACTCGTCGCACGCGCCGAAGCCGCGGGTGGACGCGTCGGCGACATCGACGACTACCCGTTCATGTACCAGCGGCAGTTCGACGACCCGGACGGCTACCACTACTCGCCGTTCTGGATGAAGCCGCCCGCCGACCCCACCGCGTGAGCGACCTCGCCGCCGCCCTCGAGGTCGTCGGCGCCCGGTGGGCCCTGCTCATCGTGGAGCAACTGCTCGAAGGCCCGCAGCGGTACGGCGACCTCCAGCGCGCCCTCGGCGTACCGACGAACATGCTCGCGACCCGACTGCGCGAGCTGGAGGGGGCCGGCGTCCTGCGTCGCCTACCGCTGAAGCACAACACCCGCGCCTACGCCCTCACCGATCGCGGGCTGGCTCTGCGGGAACCGATCGCCGCGCTCGGGCGCTGGGCCGCCGAGACCGAATAGGCCGGGCCTCCCCGTTGGCGCTGTCCCGAACTGCAGACGTGGACGTCGCAATCGACGTACTCTGCGGCGCATGCTCACCCCTGAAGAGATCAAGGACGCCGTCCTGGTCATCACCTCTGACACCGCCCTCGGCTACGAGATCGTGAGCGTGCACGGCATCGTCCGCGGGATCGCGGCGGCAGGAGCGAACAGCGCAGGCCGCAAGACGGCTGGTGCCTACGACGAAGCTCTGGAGAGCCTCCGTCTCTATGCGCACGAGGCGGGTTGCAACGCGGTCATCGGGGTCCGCCAGTCCACCTGTGCCGCGAGCATCGGGGGCGATTTGGGAGATGCAGTGAGCGTCGTCCTGTCCGGCACCGCAGTCGTCCTCAACCGGGACTGACGGTCCTTGGTGGCAATCCAGGCAGCCATGGGATGGCCGCCCCCCTGCCGGAACTACTGGCTTGGTTCCCGGAGAACGTGGCGCGCTGGTGAAAACGAAAACCGGCCCTGACCTGCGCATCTACGCAGTTCAGGGCCGGATTCTGGTGGAGCCGCCTGTCGGAATCGAACCGACGACCTAATCATTACGAGTGATTCGCTCTACCGACTGAGCTAAGGCGGCGCCGCCGCCGGTCAAGACCAGCGACCGCGGAAGCATACCGAGCCGGTTGGGGATGGTGCGAATCGGGCACTCCGGGTGGGTTCAGGCGGCCACAGGAACGGCTGGCGCGGGAGCGGGCGGGGCGGCACGGACACCCGTCGTCATGGTCTGCTCCGCGCCACACCAGCAGGTGAAGGTGACGACGATGCCGTGGTCGGTGGAGTCCATGCCGGTGATCTGGTCGGCGAAGTTGAGCCGGCGCTTGCAGCAGGCGGTGCAGGTGTGAGCGAACATCGTGGCCTCCTTCGAGACAGGCGAGGTACGCCGGCCGCAACGGCGGAATCGGCGGAATCGGCGGAGCGATGGGGCTTCCATCGGGTGATGGCTCAATTCTCCGCGCGACCAGAACAAAGGGGTAGCCTCTCTTTCCAGTTGAACCCATAGGATCTGCCTATGCCCTAAGGGAGTCTCCGTTGCTGTCCCTGCACCAGCTCACCTGCTTCCTGGCGACCTATGAGCACCGGTCGCTGACCCGTGCTGCCGAAGAACTCGGCTACGCGCAACCGTCGGTCTCCGAGCAGATCCGTTCGCTGGAGAAGTCGCTCGGGGTCGACCTGTTCCGACGGGTCGGGCGCGGCGTCGTGCCCACGACCGCGGCCGACACCTTCCGGCCTCATGCCGAGAAGGTCCTCGCCGCAGCTGGTGAGGCGCAGCAGGCCGTGGCGAGCATCAAGTCGCTGGAGACCGGGACGATCCGCTTCGGCATGTTCGGTGTCGGTCGGTTGTACGGCGGGGCGGGGCTGGTCGCCGACGTGCTCGAACGCTATCCGGGCGTGCGGGTCGAGCTCGTCGGCCAACACTCACGTGACGTCCAGGAGAACCTGCGCCGCGGCAGGCTTGAGGTCGCGATGATCGCCGTCGCCGGCCTCGAGAGCGAGGGGATCACCATCACGCCCATCGCGCGCGACGAACTCGTCTATGTGTCCGCCGACCCCGAGCGCACCAGGAAGCCGGTGACCGCCAAGCAGATCGCCAACGCCCAGCTGGTCATGCCGGAGACCACCTGGCGCGACTCCGACTCCGCCCGGATCGTGCTGCGCCGGATGCTGCACGAAGCGGGCTACAACCCCACGACGCGGATCGAGGTCGAGGACGTGGAGGCAGCGATCGAGCTCGTCGGCATGGGCCTGGCCGACTCCGTGACCAACAAGAGCACCGCCCTCCAGCTCATCCCGAGGCTCGCGCCCGGCGCAAGCTGGGTGTCGCTGCGTCCGCGGCTCTACGACACGATGGCGATCGTGCACCGCGCCGGTGCCACGCTGTCTCCTGCCGCCCGATTGATGATCGAGCTCGCGACGCAGCGGATCCAGTCGATCCTCGAGCCGATCTGACGCGTCAACAGCTGAGGCCGTCCTTCGGCACCGTCCCGTCGATGAAGAAGCCGTTGACCGCGTCGTCCACGCAGGTGTTGCCCTTGTTGTAGGCAGTGTGGCCGTCGCCGTTGCGCGAGATCAGGACGCCGGACTGCAACTGCTCGGCCATGGCGACGGCCTCGGCATACGGGGTCGCGGGGTCGCGCGTCGTGCCGAGGACCAGGATCGGTGGGGCGCCGGAGCCGTCGATCTTGAGGTCGGGCTCGTCGGTGGAGGCGAACGGGATGCCGTTGCAGGCCGTCAGGCCCCACGCGAAGACGTCCCCGAAGGTCGGCGACGCCTTCTCGAAGTCCGGATAGTTGGCGGGCACCTGGTCCGGAGTCACCGACCACGGGTCGTCGAGGCAGTTGATGACGTTGATCGCCTCGAGGCTGTTGTCGGTGTACTTCCCGTTCTCGCGGGAGCCGTAGAAGTCGGAGAGGAACAGCAGCATCGAGCCGTCGCCGTCGATCGCACCCTGCAGGCCCTGGTCGAGGTAGGTCCAGTTGTCCTGGCTGTAGAGCGGCAGGATCAGGCCGTAGAACGCCAGTCCGACCGTCAGCTCGCGACCACCCGGGTCGTTGGTGGGCAGTGGTTTGGCGTCGATCTCATCGATCACGCTCTTGATCTTCGCCAGCCCGGCATCGACGGTGTCGCCGAGGAAGCAGTCGCCGCCGTCGACGCAGTTCTGCAGATAGGACCGCAGCGCCGTCTCGAAGCCCTTCGCCTGGCTCAACGCGCCGTCGCGGGAGGAGATCGACGGGTCGACCGCGCCGTCGAGGGCCATCCTCCCGACCTTGTCGGGGAAGAGTTCGGCGTACGTCGCCCCGAGCCGGGTGCCGTAGGAGAAGCCGAAGTAGTCCAGCTTGTCCTCCCCGAGCGCGGACCGCAGCACGTCCATGTCGCGGGCGGCCTCGACCGTGCTGACATGGGCTGCGACCGTCCCCGAGCGGGCCTTGCACCCGGCCCAGAACTGGGTGGAGTTCTCCTTGGCCTGCTTGACCTCCTCCGGCGTGTCCGGGTCGGGATCAGCGGCGACCCACGCGTCGAGCGCCTGGTCGGTCAAGCAGTCGACCGGCGCCGAATCACCGGTCCCCCGAGGGTCGAACCCGACGATGTCGTACGACGACCGCAGCGCGTCCCCGAAGTAGAGCGAGGCCTCCTTGGCGGTGTCCGTGCCCGGCGCCCCGGGCCCGCCGGGGTTGATCACCAGCGAACCGATCCGCTTCCCGGTGGCGTTGGCCCGCTCGAGCGCGAGTCTGATCGACCCTTCCCCGGGCTTCTGGTAGTCGATGGGCACGTCGATGGTGCCGCAGTCGTCGGACCCGCACTTGGTCCACACGATCTTCTGGCCGTAGAAGTCGTCGAGGGTCCGGTTGTCGGGCCCGGACACGGTCGGCTCGGCGCTCTTCGAGGCACCGCCTCCCAGCGTCCCGCTGTCGGAGTCGCGGCTCAGCAGGAGGAAACCGATGCCCGAGGCCCCGGCGGCCACCAGCGCGAACACCACCACCAACGTCACGACCAGGGTCCGCTGTTTCACGCTGCCGCTCCTTGCTCGAGTGCGTACGTCGACCTCATCGCTGGGGCGCCTTCAACGCGACCATCATGGACTCCAGCGCCAGGGCGACCGGAACGTTGAACTCCAGCATCTGCTCGCGGGCGGCGAAGATCCAGCCGATCCGGCGCAGGTTGAGCTCGGGTGTGGAGGTCGAGACGATCGTCTCGACCTGGTCGCGGATCTCCTCATTGACCAGCGCGCCGGGGGCCCGGCTGGCAATGGCGATCGCGTCGCGATAGACCGACATCAGGTCGGTGAGCCCGCGGTCGACGACGTCGAGGTGGCGGCGTTTGGCCCGCGTCCGCTGGCCCTTCTCCAGGGCGGTCAGTGCGGGCCCGTACTCCCGCGGGCGACGGCCCCGCTCGACCACGCCATATGCCGCATCGAGGTCGACCTTCTCGCGCGCGTCCAGCTCAGCCGTGATCGCGTCGGCCTCCTCCTTGGCGGTGGAGGCCAAGCGGGTGGCGGCGTCCATGCAGCGCCCGAGGTTGGTCAGTCGCGCCGGCATCGACACGACCTCCTGCCGTCGGTTGCGCACGGCCTCGTCGAACGCCAGGGCCCGGGCCCGACCGATGTGGCCCTGACTTGCCCGGGCGGCGTACGACGCCAGCGGTCCCGCAACCCCGCGCGCCATCAGGAAACCAGCGACCTCCTCGGCGGTCGGCGTCGCGAGCGTGACCAGCCGGCACCGCGACCGGATGGTCGGCAGCACGTCCTCGACAGTCGGCGCGCAGAGCATCCACAGGGTGCGCCCGTTGGGCTCCTCGATCGCCTTCAGCAACGCATTGCACGCCTGCTCGGTGAGCCGGTCGGCATCCTCCACGATCAGGATCTGCCACCGGTCGCCCATCGGGCTCAGCGACGCCCGACGCACCAGGTCGCGGACCTCGTCGACCCCGATCGACAGCTTCTCCGTGCGTACGACGGACACGTCGGCGTGCGACCCGGCGAGCACCGTGTGGCAGGCCTGGCACTGATCGGGACACCCGGCGCCGCGCCCACCCTGGGGGCACTGCAGGGCGGCGGCGAACGCGATCGCCGCATTGGACCGTCCTGACCCGGGCGGCCCGGTGAACAGCCAGGCGTGGGTCATGCCCTGGCCGGCGACGGCGTTCTCCAACGCCGTGATGACGTGCCGCTGGCCGACCAGGGTGTCCCAGACCGTCATGGCTCTGTCCGGGCAGCCTGGGCCAGCAGCGGCTCGATCCGCTCGGCGATCTGCTCGGCGATGTCCTCGATGGGTGCCCGGGCGTCGAGCACGAGGTAGTGCTCCGGCGAGCTGTCGGCCAGCACGAGGAAGCCTTGGCGCACGCGCTGGTGGAACTCCAGCCCCTCCCCCTCGATCCGGTCGCGCTCCTCGAAGCGGGCGAGCCCGGCCGACGGCTCCAGGTCGAGGACGACGGTCAGGTGCGGGCGCAGATCACCGGTCGCCCAGCGGGAGACCTCCTCGAGCTCGGCGACATCCAGGGCCCGGCCGGCGCCCTGATAGGCGAGCGTCGAGTCGACGTACCGATCGGTGATGACGACCTCCCCCCGCTCCAACGCCGGGCGGACCAGGGTCTCGATGTGCTCGGCCTTGTCCGCGGCATAGAGCAGGAACTCGGTCTTGTGGGCCAGCTCGCCGGTCTCGGGCGAGAGCACGATGCGGCGCAGGTCCTTGCCGACAGGCGTGTCACCCGGCTCATGGGTCAGACGAACCGCGAAGCCACGCGCGCTCAGCCGATCGTGCAACAGCCGCGACTGCGTCGACTTCCCGCCGCCCTCGCCGCCCTCGAAGCACACGAAGACGCCGCGGTCGGCGTACTCACCCGGGTAGGTCCTCACGCGAGCAACCTACGAGACGGGTACGACACGTGCCACGCAGGGTCGCCGCCGTACGACCCATCCGTCACATCCGCACCAGTCGCGAGGCAGTTCATGCACTTGCAGGGGGTTGCAACACCCGACAAGTGCATGAATCCCCGGCCAGCCGGGGATTCATGCAACCGTCGCTCAGGACTTCTTGGCCGCTGCCTTCTTCGCCGGAGCCTTCTTGGCAGTCGTCTTCTTGGCAGTCGTCTTCTTCGCGGCGGTCTTCTTGGTGGCTGTCTTCTTCGCGCCCCGCTTGGCGGCCTTCTTGGCCGGTCCCTTGGCTCGGCGCTCGGCGAGCAGCTCGGCAGCGCGCTCGAGGGTGATCTCGGCGACCGAGTCGTCCTTGCGGAGGGTGGCGTTGTATTCGCCGTCCGTGACGTACTCGCCGAAGCGGCCCGCCTTCACGACGATCGGCTGGCCCGAGACCGGGTCGGCGCCGAGCTCCTTGAGCGGCGGCGCAGCGGCAGCGCGGCCACGCTGCTTGGGCTGGCTGTAGATCTGCAGCGCCTCGGCGAGGGTGATCCCGAAGATCTGGTCCTCGCTGGTGAGCGAGCGCGAGTCGGTGCCCTTCTTCAGGTACGGCCCGTAGCGCCCGTTCTGCGCGGTGATCTCCTCACCGTCCTCACCGGCGCCGACGACGCGCGGCAGCGAGATCAGCTTGATCGCGTCGGCCAGCGTGACGGTGTCGAGTGACATCGACTTGAACAACGAGCCGGTGCGAGCCTTCGCGGACTTCGGGGCATCCTCGGGCAGGACCTCGGTCACATAGGGACCGAAGCGACCGTTCTTTGCGACGACCTGCAGTCCGGTGTCCGGGTGGACGCCGAGGTCGATCTCCTCGCCCGCCGGGTTGGCCAGCAGTTCCTTGGCCTTGTCCAGGGTCAGCTCGTCGGGCGGCAGGTCGTCGGGAACGTTGGCCCGCTTGCCCGCCGGTGCACCGTCGTCGCCGGGACCCTCGAGATAGGGGCCGTACTTGCCGACCCGCAGGTCGATCCCCGTCTCCGCGCCGTCGGCGTCACGCACCGGGAAGGTCGCCAGCGCCTTCGCGTCGATGTCGCCGAGGTCGTCGACGAGTCGCTTGAGACCCTCGGTCGCGTCCGAGCCGTAGTAGAACTCCGTCAGCTCCACGACCCGGCTCTTGTCGCCACGCGCGATGTCGTCGAGCACGTCCTCCATGCCCGCGGTGAACTGGTAGTCGATCAGTCGCGTGAAGTGCTCGGTCAGCAGCCGCACCACCGAGAACGCGATCCACGCGGGCACCAGCGCGGTGCCCTTCTTGTAGACATAGCCCCGGTTGAGGATCGTCCCGATGATCGAGGCGTACGTCGACGGGCGGCCGATCTGCCGGTCCTCGAGCTCCTTGATCAGGGTCGCCTCGGTGTAGCGCGCGGGCGGCTTCGTCTCGTGCCCGTTGGCGGACAGCGACGCCGCCGAGACCGGGTCGCCCTCGGCCAGGTTCGGCAGCCGGGTCTCCTGGTCGTCCTTGGCGGCGCTCGAGTCGTCGGTGCCCTCGACGTACGCCTTGAGGAAGCCGTGGAAGGTGATCACGCGGCCGGATGCGGAGAACACGACATCCTCGCCACTGCTCGCCGCGCCACCGAGACGGATCGTCACCGACTGCCCGACGGCGTCCTTCATCTGCGAGGCGACGGTGCGCATCCAGATCAGCTCATAGAGGCGGGACTGGTCGCCGGTCAGCCCGGTCTGCGCCGGCGTACGGAAGGACTCGCCCGCCGGGCGGATCGCCTCGTGCGCCTCCTGCGCGTTCTTCACCTTGCTGGCATAGGTGCGCG
>JASLDK010000026.1 GCA_030145945.1 Nocardioides sp. | reverse complement strand
CTTGATGTAGAGGACGCCGTCCACGGTGATGACCTCGACGGGCTGCGGGCTGCCGGCCGCGCTCTTCACGTGCGTGCGGTAGCCGCTGTCGGCATGGGTGGCCTCGATGTCCATGGTGATCGTGACGCCGGCCGTGGTGCTCTTCGAGACGCCGCGGAAGGATCCGGCTGTCTGCTGGGCGGCGACCACCGTGGTGAGGAAGTTGTCCTTGGTCAGGGTGCCGCCGACGGCGGGACCGGACGTCGAACCCTCAGAGGCCGAGGCGTCTCCCGAGGCGGAGCTCGTCGAAGAGGCGGAGGCAGCGCCCTTGCCCGCCTTGTCGCCGGACTTGTCGTCGCCGCAACCGACGAGGACCAGTGCAGGGAGAAGCAGGCCGGCGATCCCGGCACGGGCAGAGCGGGGCAGTCGTCGCGTCATGGGGCGAGCCTAGGAGACGGCTCCGAACGGCTCAGGCGGCGGGGGAGACCGGTGCGGTGATCGCCACCTGGTGCAGCAGACCGTCGACCCGCACCTGGAGGAACAGGCGGTAGTCGCCGGGCTCGGTGAAGACGGTGTGGAAGGTGAGCACGGTGCCCTTGGCGCTCACCTCCGGAGCGCCATAGGGGTGGACGTGCACGAAGCCACGCGTCCCGACGGCGAAGCCGGTCAGGTGGCCGGTGGTTCCGAGATAGCTGCCGAGGGTGAGCGGGTTGCCGTCGGCGTCGGTGATCCGCAGCCGCAGACGCCCGTTGGGGCCGACCTGGCCGTCGGCCAGCAGACGGGCACGTACGACGCCATCACTGCCGCTGCGGGCCGCCTCGCCACCGGGCACCTCCTCGGGCGTCCACGAACCCCGCACCCGCAGGGTGGTGCCGAGCACGATCGGCGTGCTCGAACCTGCCGGGATGAACTCGGCGACCACGCGCCAGCGCCCCGGCGATCCGAGGTCGACCCGTGCGGTCCAGGTCCCGTCCTCGGCCAACGTGGGGTGGAGATGGCGGAACTGCGCGAGATCGTCGCGGACGACGTAGAGGTGCAGCAGCTTCGTCTGCTCCTCCGTGTAGTCCATCAGTGGCTCGCCCGTTGGGGTGAGCAACCGGAAGGACACCTCGCCCACCCCGGACGCCGGGGGAAGCGTCACGTCAGTCATTCGGTACCCGTTGACGGAGGCCTCGATGCCGTCGCCGACCGGATTGCCGATCGGCTGCGCGGGCACGGCGCCGGGGGAGGCAGGCGTCAGCACCATCCGGCTGCTGCCGGTCGACGGCTTCTCGGCGGTCTCTCCCGACGAGCAACCCGCCAGTGACAGGAGCGAGCATGCGGCCAGGGCCGCGGTCGTCGTACGGAACCTTCGGGCACGACGAACGGTCACGGGACCACCGTCATGAACAGGAAGGCCGCCAGCAGGACCAGGTGAACTGCTCCGTTGAGTGGCTTCGCGCGCCCTGGTACGACGGTCAGCACGGCCACCACCGACGACAGGAGCAGCAGCGCCAGCTGCAGGGGAGCCAGGCCTAGCTCGAGCGGGCCGTCGAGCCAGATGGACGCGATCGCGATGGCCGGGATGGTGAGGCCGATGGACGCCATCGCTGATCCGTAGGCGAGATTGAGGCTGATCTGCACCCGGTCGGCGCGCGCGGCTCGGACGGCCGCGATCGACTCCGGCGCCAGCACCAAGAGTGCGATCACCACACCGACCGTGGCGTGCGGGAAACCGAGCGCGTTGACGGCATCCTCGATCGCATAGGACTCGACCTTCGCAAGCCCGACGACCGTGACCAGCGCCAGCACCAGCAGCCCCAGGCTGATCCACGCTTCGCGTGCAGTGGGCGGGGCAGCATGGTCGTCGTCGTCGTCCAGGTCGGTGTCGGTGCCGCGGGCGACATCCTTGGCGGGCAGGAAGAAGTTGCGATGACGAACGGTCTGCGTGAAGACGAACGCCCCGTAGAGAACCAGCGAGGCGACAGCCGCGAAGGCGAGTTGTTGTCCGGTGAAGATGGGGCCGGGTTCGCTGACCGTGAAGGTCGGTACGACGAGGGTCAGGCCCGCGAGCGAGATGACGGTCGCGAGTGCGGAGCCGGTGCCCTCGGCATTGAAGGTGGCCAGGTGGTGGCGCATCGCACCGACGACGAGGGACAGCCCGACGATGCCGTTGATGGTGATCATCACGGCCGCGAACACGGTGTCCCTGGCCAGCGTCGAGGTCTCGCCGCTGCCCGAGGCCATCAGGGTGACGATCAGGCCGACCTCGATCACGGTGACCGCGACGGCCAGGAGCAGCGATCCGAAGGGCTCGCCGACCTTGTGGGCGACCACCTCGGCATGGTGGACGGCGGCCAGGACCGCCGCGATCAGGGCGATCCCGATGCCCGCGCCGGTGATCGGGCCGGGGTGTGATCCCCAGCTGATCGCCAGCACGACAGCGGCGAGGGGAGGGGCGACGACCGTCCACCCGAGTCGACCGGAGGTGGAGGCGCTCATGATGTCCACCCTAGAGGCTGGCCCCACCGACGATGACGCCCGCGCCTGTGGCGACTCGTAGAATCGAGGCCATGTCCGTCGCGTCTGTCTTCCCCCGGCTGGAGCCCCATCTGCTCTCGGTCTCCAAGCCGATCCAGTACGTCGGCGGCGAGCTCAACATGGTCACCAAGGACTGGGACGCCGCAACCGACGGCCCCACCGTCCGGTGGGCACTGATGTATCCCGACGCCTACGAGATCGGCCTGCCCAACCAGGGCGTCCAGATCCTCTACGAAGTGCTCAACGAGCGTGACTGGATCGTCGCCGAGCGCACCTATGCCGTGTGGCCCGACCTGGAGAAGATCCTGCGCGAGCAGGACATTCCGCAGTTCACCGTCGACAGCCACCGCCCGGTCGGCGCCTTCGACCTGTTCGGGCTGAGCTTCTCCACCGAGCTCGGCTACACCAACATGCTCAACGCCCTCGACCTGGCGGGCATCCCGCTGCACGCGGTCGATCGCGACGAGACCCATCCCGTCGTCATCGCCGGTGGCCACGCGGCCTTCAACCCCGAGCCGATCGCCGACTTCATCGATGCCGCCGTCCTCGGCGACGGCGAGGAGGTCGTGCTCAAGATCTCCGAGCTGGTCCGGGAGTGGAAGGCCGACGGGACCCCCGGTGGGCGGCGCGAGTTGCTGCGGCGACTTGCCGTCTCGGGCGCGGTCTACGTCCCCCAGTTCTATGACGTGACGTACGCCGCCGACGGTGCGATCGCTGCCGTCGTACCCAACCACCCGGATGCGCCGGACCGCGTGCGCAAGCACACCCTGATGGACCTCGATCAGTGGCCCTACCCGCGCAACCCCCTGGTGCCGCTCGCCGAGACCGTCCACGAGCGGTTTTCCGTGGAGATCTTCCGCGGCTGCACGCGCGGCTGCCGGTTCTGCCAGGCAGGCATGATCACCCGACCGGTGCGGGAGCGCTCGATCGAGACGATCGGCGCCATGGTCGAGAACGGCATCCGCAAGACCGGCTTCGAGGAGGTCGGCCTGCTCTCACTCTCCAGCGCCGACCACACCGAGATCGGCGATGTCGCCTCCGGCCTCGCCGACCGGTACGACGGCTCGAACGTGTCGCTGTCGCTGCCGTCAACGCGAGTTGACGCCTTCAACATCACGCTCGCCAACGAGTTCTCCCGCAACGGTCGCCGCTCCGGTCTGACCTTCGCGCCCGAGGGTGGCAGCGAGCGGATGCGCAAGGTGATCAACAAGATGGTCACCGAGGACGACCTGATCCGCACCGTGGCAACGGCGTACTCCCACGGCTGGCGTCAGGTGAAGCTCTACTTCATGTGCGGTCTGCCGACCGAGACCGACGAGGACGTCCTGCAGATCGCCGAGTTGGCGAAGCGCGTCATTGCAACGGGCCGCGAGGTGTCGGGCCGCAACGACATCCGCTGCACCGTCTCCATCGGCGGCTTCGTGCCCAAGGCGCACACGCCGTTCCAGTGGGCGGCGCAGCTCGACGCCGAGACGACCGACGAGCGGCTGCGCAAGCTGCGCGAGGTGGTCCGCACCGACAAGAAGTACGGCCGCGCCATTGGTTTCCGCTACCACGACGGCCAGCCGGGCATCGTCGAAGGACTCCTGTCCCGTGGCGATCGCCGTGTGGGCCGGATCCTCGAGCAGGTCTGGCGTGACGGTGGACGTTTCGACGGCTGGTCGGAGCACTTCTCGTTCGAGCGCTGGTCGCAGTCCGCTGTGACCGCCCTCGAGGGAACGGGCGTCGACCTCGACTGGTTCACGACGCGTGAGCGGGAGTACGACGAGATCCTGCCCTGGGACCACCTTGACTCGGGTCTCGACAAGGACTGGCTGTGGGCCGACTGGGAGGACGCGCTCGCCGTGGGCTCCGGTGACTCCGATGTCGAGGTCGAGGACTGCCGTTGGACGCCCTGCTACGACTGTGGCGTGTGCCCGGAGATGGGCACCGAGATCCAGATCGGCCCCACGGGCCAGAAGTTGTTGCCGCTCTCGGTCGTCTGAGGGCTTGTGCGGCGCTCGGCACTCACCAGGTGAGTGCCGAGCGCAGCACAGTGATCACAGCAGCGGCTTGGTCAGCTTCTTGGCGCCCTCGACGTAGCAGACCAGGTGGTCGCCGACCTTGACCTTCTTCGGGTCCTCGATGAGTGCCTTGTAGTCAAGGCCCTGGACCTCGTTGAGCTTCTGCAGGTCCTCCTGGCTGACGAGGGTTCCGCAGATGCCGGAGACGTTGCTCTTCACGTCGGCGAGGTTGGCGCTCGTGACCTTGGTGGTGGCGACGATCTCGGCGTCGTGCTTGTCCGTGCAGTCCTTCTTGGTCATCACCACGACGTCGTTGTCGTTGTTGCTGACGTCGACACACTGACCTGCCTTCGCCTCACCGGGCGTGACGATGGCGTCGGCGATGAAGAAGATCGCCGCGCCCGCGACAGCTGTCCCGATCGACATCAGGACGCCGATCACGATTCCCGCGATCGCGAAGCCACGCCCCTTGCGCTGCCCGCCCTTGGTGCGGGAGATGCCGACGATCCCGAGGATCACGCCGAGCGGTGCGAAGACACACAACAGGCTCGTGACGAGCGCCGCGATCGAAATGCCGTCGGTCTTCGCCGGCATTGGGTCGCTCCCGCCGGGGAAGCCGCCAGGAGCGCCGTACGGGCTCGCGGGTCCACCGCCGTAGCCGCCACCGGCATAGGGCGAAGGGGGCGCCGGCGGCGGGGGGCTCGACGGTGGCGGGGTGGTGGGAGGGCCGTAGGGGCTCTGGCCGGACGAGCCCGCGCCGGAGGAGCCCTGGCCGTAGGGGTTCTGACCGGACGGGTTCTGGTTGTACGGGTCGCTCACACGCACACCCTAGGTGAAGTCGATCGCGCTCGCGCCAGCCGCGAAACCCGCAACAGGCGTGGACGATCGAGGTCTCTAGACTCCACCCATGGGAATGACCTGTGATTGCGCCGCTCGGCGGGCCATCTGACATGGACCGTTACGACTACGTCGTCGTCGGAGGGGGCATCGTGGGCGCCGCAACTGCGCGCGCTCTGACGCGGACGTTTCCAGGCAAGACCGTTCTGCTGATGGAGAAGGAGGAAGCCTTCGGACTCCACCAGACCGGTCACAATTCGGGTGTCATCCATTCCGGCATCTACTACGAACCGGGGAGTCTCAAGGCGGGCCTCTGTCGCGCCGGCGCCGCGGCAACCGAGGAATTTGCCGCTGAGAACGGAATCCCGTGGAGCCGAATCGGCAAATTGCTGGTCGCCACGACCCCGGGCGAGCTCGCCGGAATGCGGGCGCTCGCCGAACGTGCCGAGATCAACCAGATCCCGGCAAAACTCCTGTCTTCGGGGGAGTTGCGAGAGCGTGAGCCGCACATCGTGGGGCTGGGAGCGCTTCACCTCACCTCCACGGGCATCACGGACTACAAGCAGATCAACGCAGCGCTGGCAGCACACGTGGAGCGCGCGGGCGGAGTGTTGATGACCCGAACCGCGCTGACGGGTGTTCGGGAGACCACACACGAGGTGGTGCTCACGACCAGCTCAGGTGAGATACGTGCCGGCTACGTCATCTATTGCGCGGGGATCCAAGCCGATCGCGTTGCGGCCATGGCCGGCGTCGACGTTGACTTCGCGATGATCCCGTTCCGCGGGGAGTACTACGACGTACGCCCCGAGCGAAGTGACCTTGCCCGAACGCTGATCTATCCGATTCCGGATCCCGATCTTCCATTCCTCGGTGTTCACCTGACGCCCACCGTCGATGGGGGCCTCAACGTTGGACCCAACGCCGTGCTTGGCCTCGCGCGGGAGGGCTATCCCAAGTTCTCCTTCGATCGGCGTGATGCCGCCGACATCGTCAAATTCCCCGGAATCTGGCATGTGGCGCGCAACAACGTGCGCACCGGAGCGCGAGAGATGTGGAACTCGGTGTCGAAGCGCGGCTATCTCAAGCTGTGCCAGAAGTACTGTCCCGACCTCCGTCTGGAGGACCTCACGCCCCGGGAGGCCGGAATCCGCGCCCAAGCGGTGTTGCGGGACGGGTCATTCGTGCACGACTTCCTGCTGAGGCAGACTCCTCGCG
>JASLDK010000011.1 GCA_030145945.1 Nocardioides sp. | reverse complement strand
GTCGGCGAGCCAGAAGCCGGAGAGCCGGCTGTTGCGGGCGTTGAGCGCGATCAGCACCTCCTCGTCGGCGACGAGGGTGGCGATGTCCGTGGTGGGTACGGGTGCCGGCGGGACCAGGCCGAACGCGGACAGGATGCCGCCGGCCTTGGCGTGCGTCTCGGCGACCTCGTACGCCGGCACGGAGTCGCGCACCAGGGTGGCACCGGCAGTGACCTTGAGGGCGCCGTCGAGCGCGACGTCCGCCGTACGCAGGACGATCGGGCTGTCCAGGACGGCCTCGCCGTCGTCGTCGCGGCCGAAGATCGCGAGCGCGGAGGCGTAGTAGCCACGCCCCTCGGGCTCGTACTTCTTGATCAGGCGACAGGCGTTCTCGACGGGCGAGCCGGTCACGGTGGCGGCGTACATGGTGTCGCGCAGGACCTCGCGCACGTCCTTGGAGGTGCGGCCGGCGAGGAGGTATTCGGTGTGGATGAGGTGGGTCATCGGCTTGAGGAACGGTCCGAGCACCTGGCCGCCCTCGGTGCAGATGTCGCACATCATCTTGAGCTCTTCGTCGACGACCATGAAGAGCTCGTAGATCTCCTTCTCGTCCTTGAGGAACTCCCGCATCCGCGCCTCGGTGCTGCGAGTCTCCCCGGCGGGTGGGCGGAGGTGGAAGGTGCCGGAGATCGGGTTCATCCGGACGTCGCCGCCGTGCACGGAGACGTGGCGTTCGGGCGAGGCACCGATCAGATAGCGGTCACCGGTGAAGAACACGAACGTCCAGTAGGCACCGCGCTCGCGCTCGAGCAGGCGGCGGAAGACGGTCAGTGCAACGGACGCGTCGAAGTCGGCCACGACGGCGCGATAGTTGCGTCCCACGACCAGGTTGGCGCCCTCCCCCTGGCCGATCTCGCCCTCGATGATCGCAGCCACCATCTCGGCGTACGCCTCGTCGTCGGTCTCGAAACCGCCGCGATCGGTGAACTCGACCTCCACCGGTTCGATGGCCGCGACGACGTCGGCCACGGAGAACTCGTGCTCCTCCTGGACGTCGACGACCACGAGCGAGGTGCCGTCGTCATGCGCCTCGAAGCCGCGCTCGCTGACCTGGCGGAAGGGTACGGCGACCAACCGGTCGCAGATGTGTCCCGGCTCCGGCACGCCGGTCTCGAGCGGGATGTCCATGATCGACTCGACCACGCTGCGGGTGCCGCCGAGGACGCCGACGGTGTCGCGGTCGCCCGCCCGTGTCGAGCGCCGGATGATCGCCCAGGCCTCGTGCCCCTGGATGGCCGCGATGGCTTCCCGGGCAAGGCTGGTTGCAGTCATGGCCGAAGCCTATTGCCGACGCGGCCTCCGGCTCAGAGGAGTCCGGGGATCAGCTCACCGACGAACGGCAGGACCAACGAGCACTTCACCGGTCGGGCGTGGGCCGGGTCGAGCGCGTTGAGCACCAACTGGGCGGCGTTGCGGCTGGACGCGATCTGGAAGTGCTCGGAGAAGTCCGACGGGCAGACGTCCTGCAGCACGATGTTGTCGACGCCGGGGAGCGTTCCGTTGGTGTAGGGCAGCACCAGTTCGTCGTACCTCGTGACGATGCTGGTGTAGTGCACGCCCGGCTGGAGCATGCCGCCCTTGTGGAGCTTCTTCATGAACGTCGAGGTCGGGGAGAACTGCAGGCAGGACCGGCATCCGGTCGGGAGCGCACCGTCGGGCAGCACCGGCGCGACCAGGTCGCCGAGACCGGCGATCTGGGTGCCGCGGTACGCCGAGGCGAGGCCGACGTAGTTGGCGACCTTGGCGCGTCCGCCGAGGAACTTGAGGTACCACTGCGGCATCACGGTGCCCTCGGAATGCCCGACGAGGTCGACCTTCTCGGCACCGGTCGCCCTGAGGATCCTGTTGACGAATCTCTTGAGCTGGCGGGCGCTCTTCTTCATGTTGTCGAGGCCGCCGAAGAGGTTGATCGGCGTGACGTCGTACTCGACTCCATAGGTGATCGAGAAGACGCAGTAGCCGTTGTTCTTGAGCAGCGGGCCGTAGGTCTGCCAGTTGGTGGCGCGGTTGCCGAGCAGGCCGTGGACCAGCACCACCGGACGTGGGTGCGCGGCGGTGGGCATGCAGTTCCAGTCGTTGGTTCCGGGCGCGTCCGCACCAGGCATGCCGCCGAAGGCGGCGTTGGGGAGGAAGCTGTAGGGAACCGGAAGCGGCTTGGTGTCCGCCTGCGCGGGTGCGCCGATCAGGCTCGTGAGCAGGCCCAGCAGGACGACGACGGCGGTCACGGAACGGCGCAACATGACCTCCCAACGAGCGCACCGCCGTCGGGGTCACCCCGACAGCTGATCGGACGCGATCCACCCCTGGCGGCGAGGCTCAGCCACCGCGCTCCTCGGAGCGCACCGCCACCTTCTTGAGCAGCCGGTTGAGGGTGGCGAGCTCACGCTCGGTGAGCGCTTCGGCCAGGTCATCCTCGGCACGACCTCGGATGTCCATCGCCTGACGCCAGATCGCGATGCCCGCCTTGGTGACCTCGACGATCACCCGTCTGCGGTCATCGACCGAGGGGATCCGGCGGATCCAGCCTGCCTTCTCGAGACCGTCGAGGCGACCGGTCATGCCGGCACCGGAGACGTCGAGCTCGGCCGCCAGCTCGGTCGGCGACGCGGAGCCGGGAGTGTCGCGGATCATCAGCAGGTGCAGGGTGTCGTACTCGAAGTCGGTCAGCCCGACGTCGGCGACGGCACGCTGCTTCGCGCCCCGGAGGTACCGCGTGATCCGGTTCATCCGGACGAACACACCCTCGACCGTCTCGTCGAAGGCCAGGTCGAGCCAATGGCCCTTCCAGCGCGCGACGTGGCGGTCCGTCCAGTCCTCGGCCATGCCCGCACGCTACTGCGCGATCGGTCGATGGCGCAGGCGCGCGGCGCCCGGCCTGCCTTCGCTCCCAGATGCTTCGCTGGCGAATACTTAGGCAGCGAAGTATTATCGGGGAGTGCACTCACCCTCGCCGCTCCGCTCCCGCAACTTCCGGCTGCTCGCCGGGGGCGCCGCGATCAGCGGCCTCGGCTCGGCGATGACCCCCGTGGCACTGGCGTTCGCGGTCCTCGACCTCGGCGGGAGCGCCACCCAGCTCGGTCTCGTCGTCGGCGCATTCTCCGCAGCCGAGGTCCTCACCATCCTGTACGGCGGAGTCCTCGGCGACCGCCTGCCCCGCCAACTCCTGATGCAGGGATCATCCGCGGCCACCGCGATCAGCCAGGGCGCCTGCGCCACCGTGCTCATCACCGGCCACGGGTCCCTGTGGTTCCTCACCGCGGTCGGAGTCGTCAACGGCTGCCTCGGTGCGATCGCACAGCCTGCGTCCAACGCGATGACCCGCTCGACGGTCACCGAGGCGCAGCTCGGCCGGGCGGTCGTGCTGCGCAGCCTGGCGACCCAGACGGCCTTCGCGATCGGCTTCGCCATCGCCGGCGTGATCGTCGCGGTCACCAGCCCGGGGTGGGCGATCGCCGTCGATGCGGCGTCGTACGCCGTCGCAGCGGTGCTGTTCTCGATGATCCGCGTGCCGGGCCTCGTGCCCGGGGAGCGGGAGCGACTGCTCGCGGAGCTCGCCGACGGCGCCCGCGAGGTGTTCCGACACACCTGGTTGTGGCTGCTGATCGGGCAGGCACTGCTCTACCACCTGTGCTTCGGTGGCGTGCAGGGCGTGCTCGGGCCCATCGTCGTGAGCGACTCCTGGAGCGAGAAGGCCTGGGGCTGGGCGCTGTCGGCCCTCATGGCGGGCTTCGTCGCCGGCGGTCTGGTCGCACTGCGCTGGCGCCCCCGCCACCTGCTGCGGTGGGGCGTGGTGATGCTGTCCCTGACCGCGGCGTTCCCGCTCGCCCTGGCCCTCGCCGACGACCTCGGCATCGTGCTCGCCGGCGCCTTCGTGCATGGTCTCGGGCTGCAGTTGTTCAGCGTCAACTGGGACCTGGCGATCCAGGAGAACGTCGCCGAGGACATGCTGGCCCGGGTCTACGCCTTCGACCTGGTCGGCTCGTTCGTCTGCCGCCCGGTCGGCCTCGTGCTGACCGGACCGGTCGCCGCCGTGATCGGCACCGAGAGATGGCTGGTGATCGTCGCCGCCGTGATCGGGCTCAGCTCGCTGACGGCACTCGGCGCGCCGTCCGTACGCCGGCTTTCGCGGCGGGCGATGCCCAGCACCGAGTCCGTCTCCGTCTCCGCCTGACAGCAGTGCCTCACAGGGCGGCGAGCACCTCCGCGGCAGCGCGCTCCCCCGAGCGCACCGCACCGTCCATGTAGCCGTTCCAGTACGTCGCGGTCTCGGTCCCGGCCCAGTGCACCCGCCCGTGCGGCGTCCGCATGTGCTTGCCGACGACTGACATCACGCCCGGCGGATAGAGGGCCGTGGGGCCGCCGCCGGTCCACTGCTCGCGGGTCCAGTCGTGCTCGGTGTAGTCGATCGGGTTGAGGGCCTTGTCCCCGAACAGCTTGGCGAAACCCTGCAGTACGGCGGCCTTCCGCTCCTCGAAGGACCGAGTGCCGTACTGCTGCCAGGCGCTGCCGCCGACGAAGGCGAGCAGGATGCCGTGGCCGGTGTCGGCGACGTGGTTGTCGAAGGCGACCCGGACGGCGCCGGACTCGGCAATCCCGAAGCCGGTCAATCCCTTGTCTCGCCAGAACGGCTTGTCGTAGACGGCGTCACACTTCATCAGCCGGCCCATCTGGACCTGCTGCAGCAACTGCTGGCGGCCGTCCGGCATCGCGGGCTTGAACCCGATGCCCAAGGCCTGCTTGGGCGAGGCGGCGACGATGACCCGTCGCGCGCGGACCGTGCCACGGCGGGTGTGGACGCGGACCCGCTTGTTCTTGCGCTGCACGATCTTGAGGACAGGCGTGCTCAGCACGAGGCGCTTCCTGCCCAGTTGGCGAGCCATCTCGAGCGGGACGCGTTGCGAGCCACCGACGAACCGGCTCTCCTGGGCGCCCTTGATCGTGTCGGAGTTGCGCTCGAAGGTGCCCTTCGTCGTCTCGTTGCCGGAGCAGGCGATGTAGTGCAGGACGAAGAGGAGTGAGACCTGGTCGGGGTCGGCACCGAAACCGGGCTGCGTCCAGGACTGGATGACCTTCTCGATGCCCGAGCTGTTGAGGGTGTGGGCGCGCAGCCAGTCACCCAGGGAGATCGCATCCCATGCAGCGGCCTTCGGATGGGTCCAGGGCTCCTCGACCGACAACTCGGCCGCGAAACCGTTCAGCTGTTTGATGGCCAAGGCCGCATCGAGCAGGATCGTCGGATCGGGCGGGACGGTGCCCTTGAACTCCATCCGACCCAACAGGTCGGAGACATAGACGTTCTGACCGGTGACGTATTCGTCGAAGGTCTCGATCCCGAGCTCGGCGGCAAGCGCCTTGATGTGGTCCTGGGTCGGACCGACGAAGGCGCCCCCGGCCTCGATCGTGCCGCCCGTGGGGAGCTCGTGGTTGAGCACCCGACCGCCCACCCGGTCGCGTGCTTCCAGCACCAGGACGGAGTGTCCGGCCGCGCGGACCTTGCGCGCCGCGACCAGACCGGCGATGCCGGCGCCGACCACCACGACGTCGACCTTGCGCCGCAGCTTCGGCTTGCGTCTCGGCTTCGCGGCCTGCGCCTGCTGCTCGAATCCTTCGAGGGTGAGCATGCCCGTCGTCGTGCCGACGGCGAGACCGCCGGCCAATCCGCTCTTGATGA
The DNA here is from genome assembly GCA_030145945.1 of Nocardioides sp. Classification (GTDB taxonomy): domain Bacteria; phylum Actinomycetota; class Actinomycetes; order Propionibacteriales; family Nocardioidaceae; genus Nocardioides. The sequence goes on along the minus strand of JASLDK010000011.1, from coordinate 20,186 downwards.
AGCCGCGACGGTCCAGGTCGATGGGCCGCATGCCTACCTCCGAAGATGAATATGTGTCAGGTTCGATTTCGGAGGCTACACTTCGAGGATGCCTTCCGCCACCGCCGAGCCCGGCCCCACGCGTCGCCGCCTGCCCAGCCAGGCCCGATCGCGCGAACGGGTGGAGCGGATCCTCGAGGCAACCTCGCGCCTCGTGGTGTCCAACGGATTCGACGGGCTGACGACACGCTCGATCGCCGACGCGGCACAGTTGCCGGTCGCGTCGCTCTACCAATATTTCGCCGACAAGGAGGCCGTCCTGCTCGCCCTCTGCGAGCGCGACATGGCCGAGATGGACGAGCAGGTCGCGAATGATCTCGTCGCGCTCACCGAGTCCGGCGAGCTGACCATCGACTCGATGATCGACACCGCCATGCGCGCGTTCGTCGCCGTCTATCACCGGCGTCCCGCCTTCATGCAGATCTGGGTGCGAGGCCGCGCCAATCCGGCGATCTACGAATACGGCCGCCACCACAACAAGCGCATCGCCGCCAACCTGCTCGCCTTCGGGCTCGACGCAGGCCTGCTCCAGACCCAGCGGTACGACGAGCGCGAGATGGCCGCCATCGCCGAACTCGCCGTCGAGGTGGGCGACAGCGCGTTCCAGCTCGCCTTCGAGCACGATCCCCGCGGCGACGTCTTCCTCATCGACCAGGCGATCGCCCTGGTCTCCGGCTATCTGCAGCGGATCGTGACCGGCGGGTGACGCCTCCTGAGGCAACGGCATCGATTGCCGCCGCATCGCGACACCTTGCCGAGGCGGGGCTGCTGATCGGCACGGCGGGCAACGTTTCACTGCGGTTCGAGAGTGGATCGGAGCAGCTGGTGGCCGTGACGGCGACCGGCGTCCGACTGTCGGAGTGCACCGACGCCGACGTCACCGTCGTCTCGCTCGACGGCGACGTCGTGTCCGGGCGACTCGCACCGACCAGTGAACTCTCCCTCCACCTCGGGGTCTACGCCGACGGACCCGCGACCGCGGTGGTCCACACCCACGCGCCGTTCGCGACCGCGCTCGCCTGCGTGCTCGATACCCTGCCCGTGCTGCACTACCAACAGCTCGCGCTCGGCGGCGAGATCCGCGTCGCGCCGTACGCCACCTTCGGGACGCCCTTGCTGGCGGATCATGTGCGCACCGCCCTCGAGGGACGCAGCGCCGCGCTGCTCGCCAACCACGGCTCGGTCACGGTGGGCTCCTCGTTGAAGGACGCCGTGGAGAACGCGCTCCTGCTCGAGTGGCTGTGCCAACTCCACCATCGCGCTTCCGTGCTCGGGACACCGCGAGTCCTGACCGAGCAACAGCAGACCGACGTCATCATGGCCGCGCTGTCACGCGGATATGGCACACCCAAGGAGAACTTGTGACCCCTGATCCGACCGGAGCGGGCATGACGGTGGCGGCTGTCGGCGTACACGTCCTCGACACGCACGTCCTCGGCATCGAGTCCATCCCCGCCGGCTCCGACGGCCAACTGGTCGAGACCATCCGGATGTCGCCCGCCGGGACCGCCGGCGGAACCGCGGTCGTCCTCTCGCGGCTGGGCGCGACCGTCCGGTCGTACGGCGCCATCGGCACCGATCCCGTCGGCGACACCCTGCTCGCACTGCTGACCCGCGAGGGCATCGACGTCGGCGGACTCGTTCGCAAGGACGCCGCGCAGACCTCCGCCTCGGTGCTACCGGTGCGCCCCAACGGGGATCGCCCGGCCTGGCACTGCATCGGCGCCAACGGTGCGTTCGCACTCGCAGACCTGCCCGACGACGCGCTGTCCGGAATCACCCACCTGCACCTTGGCGGACCCGAGTTCCTCGGAGGCGAGGCTGCCGGCGAACTCCTCGCCCGCGCTCGATCCGCCGGCATCACGACGTCCGTCGACATCCTCGCCCCCGGCGACCCGGACATGCTCGCGTGGATCGCCGCCGCACTCCCCCACACCGACCACCTGCTGCCCAACGACGAACAGGCCCTCGGCTTCACCGGCGCCGCCACGTTGGCCGATGCCGCGCGCGCACTCGTCGACGCCGGAGCGGCCTGCGTCGCGGTGACCCAGGGCGCCCGTGGGGCACTGGTCGCCGACTCAGGTGGAGTGGTCGAGGTGCCGGCGTACCCGATCGACGTGGTCGACACGACCGGTTGCGGTGACGCGTTCTCGGCCGGCTATCTGCGCGGACTCTCCCTCGGGCGCACGCCGGTGGAGGCCGCTCGTCTCGGATGTGCCGCGGCGGCACAGGTCGCTCAAGGACTGGGCAGCGATGCTGGCTCCTACGACCTGGCCTCGGTGCTCGCACTCACGACCTGAGGGCCACAAGTCACGACTCGGCCGTCACAAGTCACGACTCGGCGGGCACAAGTCACCACTCGCGCGTCAGAAGTCACTACTCGGCGTTACTTGGGGGACAGGCCCGCGATCTTCCAGGTGTCACCGACCCGCTTCATGGTGACCTCGACGCGGCTGCCGGAGATCGACGTACCCGTACCGGCCGTGGGCTTGCCGTTCCCCTTCGCATCTCCCTTGCCGTCCCCCATGCCGTCCCCCTTGCCATCGGTCTTCGCGGCGGTGGTGGTCTGGGTGAGGAAGAGCAGGACGACGACCCGGTCGCGGTCGCCGCGAACGACGCCGGCGGCGTTGACGGCGGCGGAGGTGGTGATGCCGCGGGCGGTGGCGGCGGGCTTCACGACGTCGGCGAGGATCTGGCCGTAGTCGGTGTGGAACTTGCCGGTGGTCTGCTTGTCCGCGGTCGCGAGGTCTGCGTCGAGGGTGGCGGCGTCATAGCTGAGCAACGTCGGGACCCGCTCCTTCGCCGCGGCCATCGCGTCGGCCCGGGCGTCGTTCAGTGCCCCGGCCCGGTGGGCCTGAACTGCGGTGAAGGCCAGGGCAGCGATCAGCAGCGCCAGGAGTACGCCGGCGATGAGCGCGCCGCGTCGCGAAGAACCGGCAGTGCTCTCGACCTTGGTCACCGTCACGGTCTCTCCCGCCTCGACAGCTTCAACGCTCATGACACGAACTCCAGCCCTGACACCAGCCACGCGCCCTTGACCCGTTGGAGGTCGACGGTCAGCCGGTAGTTGCGGGGCTCGGCCGCGGTGGTCTGCTTGTTCTGCACGGTGCCGGCGGCCGCCACGATGACGGTCGCCCTGTCGTCCTTGACCGTGGCGATCCCGGCGGAGACGACCTCGCCCGACGCCTTCACCGCGTTGTCGCTCAGCGCCTGCTTGAGCCGGTCCGCCTGACCGGAGAGGTCGTCACGGAAGGATGCGGTCGCGCCGTCGAGGAGCTTCTTCATGTCCGAGTCAGAGGTGGCCGAGCTGATGTCGATCAGTCCCGCGACCTCGGCGCTGGCGGCGTCGATGGCGGCGGTGGCGTCGTCGACCTGGGCGCGGGCGTCCTGCCAGGCAAGGGCACGTTGACCTGTTGCGAGCAGCAGGACGACAGCGATCAGTCCGATCACCGCTCCCTGCCAGGGGATCCGGCCGACGAGTCCACCGACGCGGCCGCTCATCGTGTCGCCAGGGGCGCGAGAACCAGCATCTTCCACAGGTCTTCCTCTCCCGCTCCGGCCGAGCCGGATCCGGCGGCCGGTGCCTTGGTCCCGTCGCCACGTCCGACGGCGAGATCGTAGGCGACCGTACCGCTCGAGTTCGGCCAGACGCCGGAGCCGAAGCCCAGACCGCAGGCGGCCGGGACGTTGCCGCGTCCGTCTCCCTGCGGACAGGGGAGGTTGCGCGCCCCACGGATGGCCGTCGGGTTGTTCGGAGCGATCTCGCAGTGCGCGAGCGTGTCGACGTCACGGACGGTGTCGGCCGACGGGTTGCGACGCTCCTTGGGCGACAAGTAGCCGCTCTGGCAGGTCGGCGGGTTGTTGACCGCCGCCCGCAGGTCGAGTTGCACGTCACCGAACTTCGCCCGCGGGTTGACCGACGACTGCAGACGCGCGACGACCGAGGGATAGATGACCAGCGTCTGGTGGAGCTGCGGCAGGTAGGTGTTGAGGACCTGTGCGTTGGTGGTCAGGTTGGCCAGCATCATCGGCAACACCGGCTGCAGGTCCTTGACCGTCCGGGTCGCCGCATTCAGACCGTCGGGAGCGTTCTTGAGCAGGGCCTTGAGGTCGCCCGTGTTGTCGGCCGCGAGGGCACCGGTGAGCTCGTTGAGAGACGAGGCGTACGCCGTGGTCTGGTTGCCGAGGCCCTTCTGAGTCTCCAGCACCGGCTTCATCGCAGCGATCAGCGAGGTGGTGACGTCGATGTTGCTCTGGGCCTCGGTGAGCAGCTTGCCACTCGCGTCGACCAGGCCGCCGAGGTCGGGTCCGGCCCCGCCGAGGCCCGCGTCGACCTCGTCGAGCACGCGCTGGGTCGCGGCCTTCGGGACCGACTCGAGCAGTCGGTTGACCGAGTCGAGGACGGGGGTGATCTGCGGCATCTCGATCGCCCGTTCCCGGGGGATCGTCGCACCATCGGCGAGCATCGAGCCACCGGCCGTCCCCCGCGTCCCCCCAGGTCGCGGGTCGACCAGATCGAGGTACTGCTCGCCGATGGCCGACGTGCTGTGCAGCTCGGCGGACGCGCCGGCCGGGATCCTCGCCGAGTTCTCGAGCCGCAGCGTCGCCACGGCGCCCTTGTCGGTGACCTCGAGCTTCGAGACCTGGCCGACGTTGACGCCGCGATAGGTGACCGCGGCCTTGGGGTAGAGGCCGCTGGCGTCACCGAAGTCGACATCGACGCTGTAGACGCCGATCCCGAGCATCGCCGGAACGCGGGCGTACTGGAAGAACGCCAGGCCGAGCGCAACCACCGCAAGCACGGTGAAGATCCGCAACTGGCGCTTGATCAGCGGAGTGAGCAGCATCAGCAGCCTCCCAGAAGTTTGGCCAACAGGCCGCAGGACGGGGTCTCGGTGGGCGTCGCCGGTGCCGGAGCGGCCGGGGTCGTCCCCGGAACCACGGGTGCGTCCGGGTTGGCCGGCAGGTCGTCGGGCGAGACAGCGGGGGCCGTCGGCGCAGCGGGCGGAGCCAGCGGATCGGTCACCGGGTCGCCGGCCTGCAGGGCCGGCGAGAGTCCCCCGAGCCAGGCCGACAGCAGGCTGCTGTCGCGCAGGTCGAGGGTCGCGAACAGGTTGGCATAGTCACCGACGAAGGCGTTGGAGGCGGTCATCGCCGGGAACGGGATGGTGAGGCCGATCTTGAGCGCGTCGGGCAGCGACTCGCTGGCCTCACCGAGGTGGGCGAGGATCGGCCGCAACGATTCGAGGTTGGACAGCAGTGCGGTCTCGCTGGCCTGGATCACCTGCGTGGCCTTGGCGCCGGTGCGCGCGGTCGTGGTGACCGTCTTGACCAGCCGGTCGCGTTCCTCGTTGAGGACCTGCAGGCCGGGTGTGATCCGGTCGATCGCGGTCGCGATCTTGTCCTGGTCCTTGCGCAACCCGGCGCTCAGGTCGTTGAGCGACTCCAGCGCGGAGACGATCTCGCCCTTGTTGGCGTCGAGGACGGCGAGCAGGTCGTTGGTGTGCCGGATCAGGTTGCGCGTGTCGGGCACCCGGTCGCGCAGCGCCGTGGAGAGCTCGCCGGTGATCGTGCTGATCTGCGAGAGACCGCCGTTGTTCAGCAGCAGCGCGACGGCGCCGAGGACCTGCTCGGTGGCGGGGTAGGTGCCGGTCTGGGCGACGGGTACGACGGCTCCGCCCGCCAGCCGGGTCCCTGTGGCGGCCGCCGCGGAGTCGGTCGGCACCGTCACATCGACGTACTGCGCACCGAGCAGGGTCTTCTGGCCGATCGAGAACACTGCGTCAGCGGGCAGTTCGACGTTGTCGAGCAGGTGCAGGTCGACGACCGCCTCCCAGCCCTCCGCGCGAATCTTGCCGACGGTGCCGATCACGACGTTGTCCTTCTGGACGGTCGAGTTGGGCACCAGGTTCTCGATCTGGTCGAAGTGCACCTCGACGGTGTAGCCGTCGTCGCCGACCGCGACCTGACCGGGCAGGGTGTTGTCGTTGGGCTGGATGTCGCAGCCCGCGAAGACCAGTCCTGCCGCCAGTGCGATCGGGACGAGCGCTCGGGCGGTCTTCTTCGAGCGGTTCATTGGGCTGCCCCCACGTCGCTGAGTCCGAGTAGGTCGATGAGCGGCTGCAACACCTGCGCACACTGCTTGCTCGTGCCGCCCACGCCGAGCACCGCTCCGCACAGCAACTGCGGCACGTTGTCGAGACCGGAGAGAGTGGCGCGGGCGGTGAGGGCCTGGTCCTGGACGATGTTGCTGAGATCGATGAGCGCGTGCGGCGCCACGTGCAGCACACCGGCCAGCTCGTTGGAGCGGTCGGCCAGGGTAGCGGCCAGCACGTTGACGTCCGTGGTCGTCGTACGGATCCGCTTGCGGTGCTTCTTGAAGTAGGTCTCCGCCTGCCCGAGCACCTTGGCGAGGTCGGAGAGAGCGCCGGTCAGGTTGGCCTTGTTGTTGGCAAGCACGGCGCTGACGTCGCTCAACTCACCGGTGAAGCCCCGCAGTGCGGCGTCGTTGAGGGCGAGGTTGCGGGTGAACTTGTCGAGGTTGGAGATGGTGCCGAACAGGTCGGACCGCCCGTCGGAGAGCGCTGCCGCCGCGCCACGGAGCTCGGCGATCGAGGTCCGCAACTGCTCGGAGTTGCCGTTGGCCAGGCTCTGGTCGATCGACTTGATGGCGACCGCGAGCGGGCCGTCCTTCTTGCCCGCGTCGGGCCCGAGGGTGGTGGCGAGATCGGTGAGCTGCTGCTTCACGTCGTCGAAGGTGACGGGTACGGCGGTCTTCTCGAGCGCGATCGTCGCCCCGTCCTCGAGCTTCGGACCACTGTCGTAGACCGGGTCGAGCTGGACGAACCGTCCGCTGACCAGGCTGGGCGAGACGATCGCCGCGTGGGCGGCGGCCGGGATGGGCTGGCCCGAGTCGACCTCCAGGGTCACCCGGACACCCTTCGACTCGTTGTCGATCGCGGCGATCTTGCCGACCCGGACTCCGAGCACCTTGACGTCGTCGCCGACGTTGAGGCCCTCGGCGCTGGAGAAGTAGGCCTTGATGGTGGTCGCGCTCGCGTCGCGGTTCCACACGAACACACCGATCACCAGGGCTGCCGCGACGAGCAGGATCATCAGCCTGCGGCCGGAGAGGAGGGAGCTCATGGCACGATTCCTGACAGGACGGGGGCGAGGGTCCCGGGCGAAGTGAGGTTCTGGATGTAGGCGTCGAACCACGGCCCGCTGGAGATGGCCTCGCCGAAGGCGGTGGCGTAGCCACGCAGGCCGACGATGCTGGCCTGCAGGTTGTCCTTGTTCTTGTTGAGCACGTCGACCACGCCGTCGAGTTCGTCGAGTGCGGGAGCGAGCACGTCGTCGGTGTCCTTGAGCAGCAGTCGCAGTTGCGCGGCGAGCTCACGGGCGCTCCTGAGCAGCCGGACCACGACGTCCTGGCGGGCGTCGAGCTCACCGAGCAGTGACTTGCCGGAGCCGAGCAGGGAGGCGATCTGCTGGTCGCGGCTGGCGAGCACTGCGGTGACGTTGTTGGCGTGAGCGACCAACGACCGCAGGTCGTCGTCGTTGGAGGAGACTGCCCGCGACAGCATGGTGATGCCGTCGAGCGCCGGCTTCAGGTCGGGGCTCGACGAGACCAGCGTCTTGGATGCCTGGTCGAGCGCGGCCGCCAACTGGGACTTGTCGATGGCCGCGGTGGTGTCGGTGAGCTCGTTGAGCGTGCTCGTCAGGTTGTACGGCGACGAGGTGCGCTCGACCGGGATCGATCCCCCGGACTTGATCTCACCGGTGCCGCGCGGCTCCAGCTCGACCGCCGCCCGACCCAGCAGGGTCATCGTGATGATCCGGGCCTCCGTGCGGTCGCCGAGCACCACGTCGGGGTCGGTGAGGACGACGTCGGCGACGACCTTCTTCCCGTCGAGGCGCACCTGGCGCACCTTGCCGACCTGGGCGCCGGAGATCATCACGGAGTCGCCGCCCTTCAGGCCGCCGGCCTCGGCGAAGTCGACGTGCACGACATCGCTGTTGCCGATCAGCGGCAGCTTGTTGATGTTGAGCGCCGCGAGCACGACGAGCACCAGGACGACGGTGCCGACGATGCCCCGCGCGGCCAGCTTCTCGGGGCTTGTCTCACGACTCATCGCTTGCACCTCGGAGCGTCGGAGTAGATCCACGGCGTTGTCAGGTTCGCGCCCGCGAGGCCCGTCTGGACCCGGACACCGCAGAGGAAGAAGTTGAAGAAGTTGCCGTAGGACGCGGTGTTCTGGATCGCGCGATAGTGCTTGGGCAGCTTCGCCAGGACCGCCTCGAGGGTGTCGGCGTTCTTGTTGATCCCGCGCGCGGAGACGGCCAGCCCCTTGAGGTCGGCGCGCAGGTCGCCGCGTGCGTTGGTGACCAGGTCCGAGGTGGTGTCGGCGAATCCGCTGATCTCCGCGGCTGCGTCGAGCACCTGGGTGTCCTGCTTGTCGAGGCCCTTCATCAGCTGGTCGAGCCGGTCGAGGAGCAGCCCGACACCTTCCTTGCGGCTCTCGACGGTGCCGAGGACGCTGTTGAGGTTGCGGATCACCTGACCGATCAGCTCCTCGCGACCGCCGATGGTCGTGGTGAAGGAGGCGACCTGCCGCACCAGCGTGGCGACAGCGGCCTGCTGGCCCTGCAGCACCTGCACCAACTGGCCGGAGAGCTCGTTGACCTGCGTGGGGCTGAGACCCGCGAAGAGCGGCTTGAAGCCGTTGAGCAGAGTGTCGAGGTCGAGCGCCGACGCGGTCTGAGCGGCAGGCAGGGTGCCGCCCGCTGCGAGCGGCTCACCCGCAGGAGCGCCCTGGGCCGGCGTACCGGCGGAGCCGCGGGTCAGCTGGACGACGCGGTCGCCGATCAGGTTGCGGTACTGGATGGTCGCGTGGGTGTCGGTGGTGAGCTGCTGGCCCTTGGCCACGTTGAAGGTCACCAGCACGGTGTTGTCCTTGCGGACGTCGATGGCGGTCACCTTGCCGACGTCGACGCCGGCGACCCGGACCTCGTCACCGACCGCGAGGCCGGACACGTCGTTGAAGACGGCTTTGTAGTCAGCGCGCTCACCGGGACGGAACTCACCCGTGACAGCGGCGACCCACACCGTGAACACGGCTGCCAGCGAGAGGAACGCGGAGAACTTGATCAGGTCGGCGCGCTGGCGCCGCTTCTCCGGACTCAGTTTGGAGCTCATTTCGCGAGATTCCCCGCTCCCTTGAGAAGGCCGAAGAGCGTGTCCACCACCGCGTCGCTGGGAGTGGGCTGCGGGCCGACGTACGGATTGGCACCGGTGCGGAAGGACGGCGGGCCGGCCTTGGCCTCCTGCGCGTCGACGTAGGGCAGGCCGTAGCAGGCGGGGCCGTTGTCGGCGCCGAGCTCCGGCAGGTTGTCCTGATAGGTGTAGGGATCGCGGCCCGGAATGATCCGGGTGATCGTCGTGACACCCGGGTGGGTGCCGCCGACGGCCGCCTCGGCGAGCTTGTTCGCGGACGCGAGTCCCATCACCAGGCAGGGCAGCTCGGGCGAGTAGCGGTCGAGGATCTTGGTGACCGGACCGAGCAGCTGCAGCGAGCTGACCAGGCCCTTCTCCGAGCTGCGCAGGAGTACGTCGGTCTGGTTGCTGAAGCCGGTCAGGCTCCGCTCGAGGGCGCGCAGCGATGCCTGCTGGCGGACCAGCGTCTGGGAGATCCTGCCGGTCTGGTCGAGGGTCGCGATGAGGTCCGGGCGCGCCACCTCGTAGACGTCGGCGACGTCGTCGGCGATCCGGAGGTCGTCACTCAACGTCCGCAGCGACGGGTTGAGGGACTGCAGGTAGGTGTCGGTCTGGGTGATCAGGTTCCCGATCAGCGCACCACGCTCGTCGACCGCACCCGCAACCGCGGTGAGGGCGGAGTTGACGTCGGCGGGCCGTGCGACGGCGAGCACCTTGGTCAGGTTCTCGAAGGCCTCATCGACTTCGACGGTCACTCGATCGGCCGGAATCACCGCACCTGCGGCGATCTTGGCACCCGAACCGCTGCCGTCAGCAGGCGGCGTGAGTTGGACGTACTTCGCGCCGAAGGCGGTCGGCGGCACGATCTGCGCGGTCACGTCGGCCGGCACCCGGCCGACCTTGTCCGCGTCGATCTCGAGCTGGATGCGGACCTTGCCGTCGGAGACACCTGGGGTGCCGGGGCTGTCGATCTTGCTGACCCGGCCGATCTCGACGCCCCGAAGCTTGATCGGGGCACCGGCGGCGAGGGTCAGGCCAGCCCGGTCTGCCTCGACGCTGACCGCGACGGTGTCGTCGAAGACGCCCTTGTACTTGGCGATCGTGCCCGCAATGACACCCATCACCAGCGCGACGAACAGGAAGCCGAGGACCACCTGCCGATCGAGGTGGTGGGCGTGCTTCTCCCTCTTGTTCTTGTGGCTCATGGCGCTCACCCCGCGATGTGGACCGACGGACCGCCCCAGATGGCGATCGCGAAGATCAGGTCGATGAACATGGTGGAGATCAGCGCGGACCGGACCGCCGTACCGACGGCCTTGCCGACGCCCGAGGGGCCACCGGACGCCCGGAACCCGTGATAGCAGCAGATCGAGACGATGACGAGCGCCATCAGGATCACCTTGACCATCGCGAGGAACAGGTCACTCGGGATGAGGAAGGTGTCGAAGTAGTGCTGGTAGGTGCCCGGCGCCTGGTCGTAGCCGACGGTGACGACGAGGTAGGTCGCCAGCCAGCACATCATCAGGGCGATCGCGAAGAGAGGGACGACGGCGATCAGGCCGGCGATGATCCGCGTGGTGACCAGGAAGGGCACCGGCGGGACGGCCATCACCTCGAGCGCGTCGATCTCCTCCGAGACGCGCATCGCCCCGATCTGCGCGGTGAAACCGGCGCCGACGGTCGCGGTCAGTGCGATGCCCGCGATGATCGGCGCGACCTCTCGGGTGTTGAAGTAGGCCGAGAAGAAGCCCGACAGCGTGGAGACGCCGATGTTGTCGAAGGACGTGTAGGCCTGCAGGCCGACCTCGATGCCGGAGGCGGCGGTGAGGAAGCCGATGACCAGCACCGTTCCACCGATCAGCGCCAGCGCACCCGAGCCGAGGGAGACCTCGGCCAGCAGCCGGACGACCTCCTTGGGGTAGTGCTTGAGCGCACGCGGCATGTGCGCATAGGCATTGCCGTGAAAGCTCAACTGGTCGCCGAGGCGACGCAGCGAGGACATCGGCTTGCCGGCGTGCCGGGCGAAGAATCCCGGAGTGGTGGCACTCACGGCCGCATCACGCTCCCAGCTTGATCTGGAGGAACAGGGCGCTGATCACGCTGTTGGCCGCGAAGAGCAGCATGAACGCGAAGACGACCGTCTGGTTGACCGCCTCGCCCACACCCTTGGGGCCGCCCTTGGCGTTGAGGCCGAGGTAGCAGGCGGTCAGACCGGCGAGCAGACCGAAGACCGCCGCCTTGGCCTCGGATGCCAGGAAGTCCGGCAGTCCGACCAGCAGCGTCAGGTCGGACAGGTAGAGCCCCGGGGTCGCGCCCTGCAGGACGACCGAGAAGAAGTAGCCGCCGACCAGGCCGACCACGGTCACCATGCCGTTGAGGGCCACACCGACCAGGGTGGAGGCGACGATGCGAGGAACGACGAGACGCTCGATCGGGTCGATGCCGAGGGTGACCATCGCATCGATCTCCTCACGGATCTTCCGCGAGCCCAGGTCGGCACAGATGGCGGTCGCGCCGGCACCAGCGACGACGAGCACCGACACGATCGGCCCGATCTCGCGAACGACCGCGACCGCCGCTCCCGCGCCGGCGAGGTCGACGGCACCGATCTGGATCAGCAACTGGTTGACCTGGAAGATGATGACGACGCAGAACGGGATCGACACCAGCAACGCCGGACCGAACGAGACGGTCGTGACGAACCAGGCCTGCGAGACGAACTCGCGGAAGTGGAACTTCCGGGTGAACATCGTCGCGAACACCTTGCCGACGAAGCTGTAGAAGTCGCCGAAGGTGGTCATGGTCTTGCCGAGCATCGAGGACCGCAGCGCATCACGCGCGATCTGACTGCGCTGCTCGGTCATCCCGGTGGGAGCGGACACGGTCATGCCTTCGCTCCATCGGTGACGTCGGTGGCCTCGGAGACCTCAGTGGACTCGGCGGGCGAGTTCTTCACGACGTACAACGGGAGGCGTAGTGCCGCCGGTGCGGACGGGGGCACGACCGCCCGCACCGGCAGGATCGGGGAGAGCCGCGCATAGTCGGCTCCGAGGACAGGCCGCTGATCGGCCTCGCCACGGTTGGGCCACACCGACATCGCCCGCTCGGCCTGCGCGGTGATGGTGAGACTCGGGTTGACGCCGAGGTTGGCGGAGATGGCCGCACCGTCGACGACGTGCAGACCGGGGTGGCCGTAGACGCGGTGGTAGGGGTCGATCACACCGGTCTGCGCGGAGTCGCCGATCGGACACCCACCCAGGAAGTGCGCAGTCATGGGGATGTTGAAGATCTCCCCGACGGTCGAGTAGGAGCCGCCGTCGATCTTCTCCGAGATGTTGCGGACCACCTCGTTGCCGGCTGGCACCCAGGTCGGGTTGGGCTCGCCGTGTCCCTGCTTCGACGTGAGACGGGCGCGCGCACCGGCCTTCCCCTTCTTGGGGAGGACCGTGATCGAGTTGTCGCTGGTCTGCATGACCAGGGCGATGATCGTGCGCTCGGGCCAGCTGCCGAGACCAGCGAGGCAGGAGAGCAGGAGCAGCGGGTGGCGCAGCGCCTGGCCGATCCACTTCATCCAGCGCGGCATCCGGCCGCCGCCGTCGGTCATGACGGTGAGCAGCATGCCCATCAGGCCGGAGCCCTTGCCGTAGCGGACGGGCTCGATGTGGGTGACGGGGTCGGGGTGGATCGAGGAGGTGATCGCGACACCGTGGTGGAAGTCGTACTTCCCCTTGTTGCGCATCTTGGTGCTCGACGCGCACAGCGCCTCGGAGTTGGTGCGGGTCAGGTAGCCGAGCCGCTCGGAGAGCTGCGGCAGGTCACCGGAGCGCTTCATGCCGTGCAGCAGCTCCTGCGTCCCCCACGTGCCGGCTGCCAGGACGACCTGACTGGCCCTCAGCACCTGCCGGCGCTTGGCCGACTTGCCCGACACGTGCGTCGCGACGTCGTACCCACCACCGGGGCGCGGCGTGATCGCGGCGACTGTCGTGCGCTCGCGGACCTCGGCCCCGGCCTTCTCGGCGAGATAGAGGTAGTTCTTGAGGAGCGTGTTCTTGGCGTTGTGGCGGCACCCCGTCATGCACTCGCCGCACTCGGTGCAGCCGCGACGCTCCGGTCCGGCCCCGCCGAAGTAGGGGTCCGGGATCGCCTGGCCGGGCTGCTTCTCGCCGTTCGCACCGAAGCAGACACCGATCGGGGTGGGGCGGTAGGTGTGGCCGATGCCCATGTCGTCGGCGACGGCCTTCATCACCTCGTCCGACGGGGTGACCGTCGGGTTCTCGACGACGCCGAGCATCCGCTTGGCCTGGTCGTAGTGCGGCGCCAGCTCGGCCTTCCAGTCGGTGATGTGCGCCCACTGGTTGTCGTTGTAGAACGCGTCGGAGGCCGGTTCGTAGAGGGTGTTGGCATAGACGAGGGACCCGCCACCAACGCCCGCACCAGCGAGGACGACGACGTCGCGGAGCAGCCGGATCCGCTGGATGCCGAAGCAACCCAGACGCGGGGCGTAGAGGAACTTGCGCACGTCCCACGAGGTCTTCGCGAACTCCTGGTCCTCGAAGCGACGACCCGCCTCCAGGACGAGGACGCGATAGCCCTTCTCGGTGAGACGGAGGGCGGTGACCGATCCGCCGAAGCCGGATCCGACCACGATCACGTCGTACTCGTCAGCAGACATGCCGCTGCACCCCCACGATTAACGGCTCACCCCCGTGCCGGGCTGGCCTGTGAGGACCCATCCCATCGGGTGATGGCAGTCACGCTCTCGTGGCGAGCGTCCAAAGAACTCGTGCTGGTTTGTCCGCGCGCACAACCGCACCGCCAGCCAGGCTCAGCGGTAGCGGCCGGCGATGTCGCGGCCGATGATCTCCTTCATGATCTGGCTGGTCCCGCCATAGATGGTCTGGACCCGGCTGTCCCGGAACGCCCGCCCGATCGGATACTCGTTCATGAACCCATAACCACCGAACAGCTGCAGGCAGCGGGTGGTGACGCGGACCTGCATCTCGGTCGCCCACAGCTTGGCCTTCGACGCCTCAGCCGTCGTCAATGTGTGTTCGTTGAGCGCGAGCGCCGCGTTCTGGATGTAGGCCCGGGCCACCTCGACCTCGGTCTCCAACTCCGCCAGCTCGAACCGGGTCGCCTGCAGATCACCGACCCGCTTACCGAACGCCGTACGGTCGAAGACATAGTCCTGCGTCCACCGCACCGCCGCCTCCGCCGACGCCAACGCCTGCGCCGCCAGCGAGAGCCGCTCCTTCGGCAGCCGTTGCATCAGATAGATCAGACCCTGACCGATCTCACCCAGCACATTGCCCGCGCCCACGTGGACGTCCTCGAACACCAACTCGGCCGTGTCCTGACCGTCCAGACCGACCTTGTCGAGCTTGCGACCCCGCGAGAACCCCGCATCACCGGCCTCCACCACGAACAGGCTGAACCCCCGCGAACCCGCATCCGGATCCGTCTTCGCGAACACGATCACCACATCAGCGTTGATGCCGTTGGTGATGAACGTCTTCTGCCCATTGAGCACCCACCCGTCACCGTCACGAACCGCACTCGTGCGAACGCCCTGCAGGTCGCTGCCCGCACCCGGCTCGGTCATCGCGATCGCCAGCACCTTCTCCCCCGACGCCGCACCCGGCAACCAACGCTGCTTCTGCTCCTCGGTGCACAGGTCCAACAGGTAGGGCAACACGATGTCGTCCTGCAACCGCAGACCCAACAGGTACGACGTCGCGCCGATCGCCGCAAGCTCCTCCGCCACCACCATCGCGTAGCGGAAGTCCGGCTCCCCGCCCCCGCCGTACTGCTCCGGCACCGCCAACCCCAAGATCCCGTTCGCACCCGCCGCCAGCCACGCACTACGCGGCACCAGCCGCTCCTCGTCCCAACCCAGACAGTGCGGCTCCACCTCACGACGCACGAACTCACGCACCGACGCGCGATAGTCCTCGTGATCAGCGGTGTAGAAGCCACCACGCAGATTGAGGGACGTCATCAGGGGTCTCCTTCGTCGAACATCAAGATCGTCTGCCACCGAGCTGGGGTGGTGCCGACGGCGTACCGGAAACGATGGCACACGGCGTCGGGCTGGCCCGAAACTCGCCGCCCGCTCACGCTGCTCGCGATGCCCGACCTGCAACTCCCTCCCGCCTGACGCCCGGTGCCCTACGGTGGGCCCGTGAGCAGCGAGACCTCCCGATCCGACCTGGCTCCGTGGCTGTTGGCGTACGTCGCCGAGCAGGCGCAGCCGGCCCAGGTCGACGCCTGGGTGGAACGGGTGACGGCATCGATCCTGCGGGAGATGCCCGAGGTGACGCTGGTCGAAGGGCTGACCGACGAGCTGCGGGTCACCGTGCGCGAGCACTGGATGGCCTTCCTCGGCGACATCGCCCAACCCGAGCAGCACTTCAACCTGCCCGACGCTGCTCAGCGATTCGCGGTCGACGTGGCCGAGCGACAGTTCCCGCTGGAGTCGATGATCCGGTTCTACCGGGTCGCGCAACGCGAGGTGTGGGCCTACGTCAGCGAGGTCATCCGCGCGCTGCCGCCGGACGAGGTCGATCGTGCCGACCTGCTGATCCACTTCTGGGACCGGGCAGGCGTCTGGCTCGACGAGTCGATCACCGTCTCGATCGAGATCTACCAGTCGGCCCGGGCACGGGTGCTTGCCGGCGCCGCGGCGCAGCGCTTCGAGTCCGTCCGCGCCATCCTCGCGGGCGAGCTGAGTGACCCTCGGGAGGCTTCAGCCGCGCTCGGCGGATATCCGATCTCGGTGCACCACACCGCCGTCGTCCTCTCCGCCGGCGACACCGAGCAGGCCGGCGTCCTCGAATCGCTGGCCGCTGACCTGGCCCGCGTCGTGGGGGCCACCAACCCCCTCATCGTCAAGCCCGGCGGTCGTCAACTGTGGATGTGGCTCGGCACGCGCGACGCCCCGGACCTCACCGATCTCGCCACGCGGGCGGCCGACCTGCAACACCCCAGCGTCGTCGTCGGCGTCGGCTCGGCGACGTCCAACGTCGTGGGCTTCGTCGCCTCCCACCGTGAGGCGCTGCGCACCCTGCAGGTCGCGGCTGCCGACACCGACACCTGGCTGGCGGTGTACGCCGAGGTGGAACTCTCCGTCCTGCTCGGCTGCTCACCGGAGGTCGACCGGTTCATGGCCCGCCAGTTGGGCGGTCTGGTCGGCGACGACGAGGGCACCCAACGCATCCGGGAGACGCTGTCCGCCTACCTCGACAGCGGCGGCAGCGCCGAGGAGGCCGCCCGCGTCCTGGTCGTACACCGCAACACCATCCGCTACCGCCTCGGCCAGGCCGAGGAGATGCTCGGTCACCCGATCGCGCGGATCAGTCCGCAGCTTGCGGTGGCGCTCCGCCATCACGAGTTGTTCCACCGCGGCTGAGGAGCGCTGAGGGCGCAACCCGGCAGGTGGGTGCGCCCTCAGCAGTCAGTGGTGTCGTACGCCGAACGCGGGGTCAGCCCTCGAGGCTCAGGGCAAGCACGGGGCAGGCCTGGACGGCGGCGTAGACGTGGGCCCGGTCGGACTCCGGCGGATTCTCCCTGAGGACCTGGACCAGCTCGTCGTCCTCGTCGACCTCGAAGTAGTCGTTGGCCATCGACTCACACATCCCGAGGCCCTCGCAGGTGGCCTTGTCGGCGACGATCCGCATGCCCATCTCACACACCGACCTTGTCGACGAGGTGGCGCCGCGGCTCGACGGCCGTGAAGTCGACCTTCTCGCGCACACCGCAGTCGGGGCAGCACCAGTCGTCGGGGATGTCCTTCCACGCCGTACCGGCGGCGAAGCCTTCGAGCTCGTTGCCCTCGGCGACCTCGTAGGTGTATTCGCAGCCGGGGCACTGGGCGGCCAGCACCTCACCCTGGAACTCATGGGCGCTCTCGTCCACCCGGAGCGCGGCGGCCTCGGCCGCCAGGAGCTCAGCAGGGACGGGGTACTTGCGAAGCAGCTTCTCCCGCTTGGCCGGGTGCAGGTTGGCCAGGCGCAGGTCGCCGTCGTAGTGCGCGACGACGCGCTTGTCCATCAGGGAACGGAAGACCGGCGGGAACATCGCGGCGACGATCATGCCGGTGTAGCCGGTCGGCAGGACGGGAGCATCCTTGAAGTCACGCAGGGTCTGGTAGCGACGGGTGGGGTTCGCGTGGTGGTCGCTGTGGCGCTGCAAGTGGTAGAGCAGCACGTTGGTGGCGATGTTGTTGGAGTTCCACGAGTGCGCCGGCGTGACCCGCTCGTAGCGCATCTTGCCCGGCGTACCGACCTTCTGCCGGACCATGCCGTAGTGCTCCATGTAGTTGACGATCTCCAGCAGCGAGAAGCCGACGACCGCCTGCAGCACGAGATAGGGCAGCAGACCGAGCGGGTTGACGTCGTAGGCCAGACCCAGCCAGAGCATCAGGCCACCCCACAGGGCGCCGGTCATCAGCCACGCGTTGAGCACGTCGTTGCCGAGGTGGAACGGATGCGTGCCCTTGCGCTGGTAGCGCTTGGCCTCGATCTCCCACGAGCTCTTGAACGATCCGGAGACGGTGCGTGGCCAGAACCGGTAGACGCTCTCCCCCATCCGCGCGCTGGCCGGATCCTCCGGCGTCGCGACGCGGACGTGGTGGCCGCGGTTGTGCTCGATGTAGAAGTGACCGTAGAACGTCTGCGCCAGGGCGATCTTGGACGCCCAACGCTCGATCGACTCCCGCTTGTGGCCCAGCTCGTGGGCGGTGTTGATCGCCACGCCACCCACGATCCCGACGGAGACCGCCAGTCCGATCTTTGCCCCGACCGACATCTCGGTGGTGGCGAGGTACCAGATCGCGGCGACGAAGCCCCCGTACTGGACGGGGAGATAGAGGTAGGTCACCCAGCGGTAGAACTTGTCATTCTCGAGCGCGTCGATCACGTCGTCCGGCGGGTTGGTGTTGTCGTAGCCCGCAATCAGGTCGATCAGCGGGATGATCGCGAAGAACACGACCGGGGTCAGCCAGAAGAACAGCGCCTTGTCACTCGCCTCGAACAGTCCGATCCCGGCGATCGGGGTCAGCGGGACGACGAGTCCCAGGATCCAGAGGTAGCGCTTCTTGTCACGCCACGCGACGGTCGAGCCGTCGGCTGCCTGGGTGGTGTACCTGGCCATGGGGGAGCCTCCTCGGACTGCGGCGACGACGGCGTCGCCTCGATGTCCACCAGAGTTCCAGCGCCGAGCAGTACGACGCTCGGGCAAGGTGCACAAGTTCGCCCGGGGACGTTGGCTCCCTGCACAGCGGCTCCGCAAGGGTCAGGAGGGCAGCCTCGTCGGCGGCGCCGGCGTCATCGCCCAACGGATGGTGCCGACGGCCGCACCGCCCATCGCCCGCACTGCGGTTCGCTCGGTGACCGGCAGCCACGGCAGGCGCAGCGGAAGGCGCGTCCACCGCGGCATCAGGCCGACCGCCGCCGAGGCGAGGACGCCGTAGGCGGGTCGTGCCAGCAGCGGCAGTGGGGGCCGCAGCAGGACGTAGCCGACGGCCTCGCGCGCCTCCGGCGTACCGCGCAGCTCGGGACGGAAGGACGCCAGCGTCCGGTTGAGCTCGGCCACCGTGGTGGGCGGCTCGATCACGCCGAGGCGGCGCGCGACCTCGGCGGTCTGGGCGACATAGGTGTCGTACCCGACGGGATCCAGGGGCTCGGCTCCGTAGACGCGGTGGGCACGCAGGAAGCTGTCCACCTCCGCGACGTGCACCCACAGCAACAGGTGGGGATCGGAGGCGGCGTACGCCGACCCGTCGGGCATCGTGCCGCTGATCCGGTCGTGGATCGCTCGCACCGCATCGACCGCCTGCTGTGCGTCGGAGGCGGTGCCGAAGGTGGTGACCGCGAGGAACCGACTGGTGCGCGCCAGCCGTCCCCACATGTCGCCGCGATAGCCCGAATGCTCCGACACGGCCCGCATCGCCGCCGGGTGGAGGCTCTGCAGCAGCAGAGCCCGGATCCCGCCGACGAACATCGACGCGTCGCCGTGGACCCGGCCGATGGGGCTGTCACCGTCGAACCATCGCGGTCCGGGGGTGTGGTGGATCCGCTCGCGGTGGCGGGCGCCGTCAGGACCCGCGACCCGCAGGAACAACGCCTCGCCCAGGCTGTCGCGGATCGTCATGGGTCCAGTGTGCCGACGCGACCTGAGGGCGTCAGCCGATCGTGGTCAGCAGCTGCGTGGCCCGGGTGAGGACGACGTACAAGGTCGCCCGGCCGGTGGCCGACTCGTCCTCGATCTCCTGCGGGCGGACGACGACGATGCCGTCGAACTCGAGGCCCTTGGTGTCCAGACCCGTGAGTACGACGACCCGGTCCTCGCCCGACGGTGCGACCGACGCGTCGATCGCCGCCTTCGCGCCCGGCGCGTCGTCGTCCAACTCGGGCCAGGAGGCCAGCCAGCCGTTGACCTCAGAGCGACGCGCCACGGGTACGACGACGCCGACCGTTCCGGCGACGCGACCCGCGAGCTCGACCACCGCAGCCCGGGTCGCGGCCTCCAGCTCGTCGCTGGTCGCGCCGGGTGGAAGGGTGACGACCACGGGCTCTTCACCAGTCCGGCGCACCGCGTCCGGGAGGTCGGCGTCGAGGCCCACCCGCTTCGCGTAGTCCGCGGCGTGGGCGTAGATCTCGGCCGAGTTGCGGTAGTTGGTCGACAGGTGGAACGAGTGGACCTGCTTGCGCTCCAACGCGGCCGAGCGAGCCGCAGCGGCCTCGGCAGGGACCGGCCACGAGGACTGGGCCGGGTCGCCGACGATGGTCCATGACGCGGTCCGTCCGCGGCGACCGACCATCCGCCACTGCATGGGTGTCAGGTCCTGCGCCTCGTCGATGAGGACATGGGCGTAGCCGTCGTCCTCGATGCTGCTGATCGGCGGACGCCACGGCCGTCCCGACGGCGCGAA
>JASLDK010000271.1 GCA_030145945.1 Nocardioides sp. | reverse complement strand
GGCGATCTATCTCGCCTCGCACGGACAGGACCTCAACACGTCCGACCAGGCGGTGTTGGCGGACGCGCGACGGTTCCTGGTCGACGAGTTCGCGAGCCGGATCCGCAACTTCAGCTCCGACCCGATGCAGAACATCGTGCAGCGCGACTTCGCGTTGATGCAGGTCTACAACGGCGATGCGCGGCTCGGGATCGACGAGAGCTCCCACGACCACTGGAAGTTCGTCTACCCCACACCGACCGCCAACCTCTGGATGGACACCTGGGCCATCGCGGCCGGCTGCCAGCACCCCGACAACGCGCATGCATGGATCAACTACATGCTCGAGCCTGAGGTCGGCTATCTCGACATGGACTACAACGGCTATCCCACCGGCCTGAAGGGACAGCGCGAGCTGGCCCAGGAGCGCGAGGTCGACCAGCTCGACCTCGTCTTCCCGCCCGACGACGTGATGGCCCGACTCACCGCCGGTGTCGTCGGCAAGGCGCAGGCGACCTTGGTCGACATCCTCAACGAGGTGAAGGCGGTGGCCGGACGATGAGCGTCGCCTTCCTCAAGCCGGGCGCGAAGAAGCGTAGGCAGGGTCGTGGTTCGTGGACCTCCTTCCCCGTGTGGGCCTGGCTGTTGTTCTTCGTGCTGATCCCGTTGGGTCTGGTCGCCTGGTACAGCTTCGGGTACAAGCCCAGCCTGTTCTCCCCGGTCTCCAACGACCAGCTCTCCCTCGGGAGGTACGGCGAGGCGCTCAGCGGCACGTTCCTGCGCACCTTCTGGAACACCCTCGAGATCGCCGGCACGGGCACCCTGCTGTGCCTGCTGATCGGCGTCCCGTTCGCCTACTGGATGGCGGTCCGGGCGAGCCCGAAGCTCCGCGGGATCCTGGTCGCACTGGTGCTCGTGCCCTACTGGACGAGTTTCCTGGTCCGGACCATCGGCTGGCAGATCGTGCTCGCGCCGCACGGATTCCTCTCCAACCTGCTGCAGGACCTGCACCTGATCGACAGCCCACTCGCGGTGCTCTACACCCGCTCGGCCGTGCAGCTCGGCGTCGTCTACAACTACCTGCCGCTGATGATCCTGCCGCTCTACGTCGCCTTCGAACGGACCGATCCGGCCCAGCGTGAGGCCGCTCGGGACCTGGGTGCCGGCCGCTGGCGCACCTTCTTCTCGGTGACCATCCCGGACGCGCTTCCGGGCCTGGCCGCCGGATGCCTGCTGGTGTTCATCCCGCTGATGGGTGACTACATCACCCCGTCCGTGCTGGGCGGTTCGCGCGGCAACATGGTCGGCCAGATGGTCGCCCAACAGTTCGAGAGCGCCCAGAACTGGGCGCTCGGTGCCGCCATGGCGATCGTGCTGATGGGCTTCATCCTCGCCACGGTCGTCGTCGTGGGCGCGATCTTCTGGGTGGTGCGCGGGGTCATCCGCTTCCGACGACGCATCGACCTGTCAGCGGCCGACCTGTCACAAGGCGACCTCGCGGAAGGAGTGGCGTGATGAGCGTCGCAGACCAGCCCGCCGGCGTACGCCGTCGACGCAGGGACCCGATCAGCGTGCTGTTCTGGGTGTTCGGCCTCGCCGTCTTCGCGTTCCTCTTCACCCCGATCCTGGTGATCGTCATCTATTCGTTCAACGACGGCCGTCTGCTGGGGTCGTGGCACGGATTCGGCTTCGACGCCTATCGCAGCGCCGTGCACAACCAGACGATCCGCGACGCCGTCCGGATCTCCCTGGTCTCCGGAGTGCTCGCCTCGATCCTCGCCACAGCACTGGGCACGATCGGCGGCGTACTGCTCGCGCGGGTGCGGGCCCGATGGACCGTCGTGCTCACCGGCGTCCTGGCGTTGACGCTCGTGACCCCCGAGATCATCGACGCGATCTCGATCCTGCCGTGGTTCGTCACCCTGGGCACCGACGGGCACATCCCGTTGCTCAACAACGGCTTGGTCCGGCTCGTCATCGTGCACACCTCGGTCGCCCTGGCGACCGTCACCTTCATGGTGCGGGCGCGGATGTCCGGCATGGATGCCGCGATCGAGGAGGCCGCCTCCGACCTCTATGCAACCCCCTGGAACCGCTTCCGCCAGGTCACGCTGCCGATGGCGCGTCCCAGCATCGTCGCCGGAGGGCTGATGGCCTTCACTCTCAGCCTCGACAACACCGTGGTGTCGTCCTTCGTCGCACTGCCCGGATCGACGTCGTGGCCGGTCTACCTGTTCGGAACCCTACGCACCGGCCCTCGGCCCGAGGTGGCCGCCGTCTCGACCCTGATGCTCCTGCTCACGCTGGGTTCGCTCGTCCTGGTCGCCGTTGTGCTGCGCCGAGGCGGCGAAGGCGACCTCGCGAGTGCGCTGGCAGCAGGATGACCCCGGACCTGGAGGCTTGGAACATGGAGCAGCGGATCATCGACGCCCTCGGGCTGGAGATCGAGCACGAACCGGCCGACGACATCGTGTCCGGATCACCCACCGTCGCGGTGGCCGAGCTCGGCACCTTCGGCGACGTCGAGTTCGGCATCTGGGAGATCACGCCCGGTGTGGTCCGCGATGTCGAGGCCGACGAGGTCTTCGTCGTGCTCTCGGGTGAGGGCACGGTTCGATTCGCGGACGGTACGTCGATCGAACTGCGCGCCGGTTCGTTGGTCAGGCTTGCCGAGGGCGAGCGCACCGAGTGGGAGATCCGCTCCCGCCTGCGCAAGGTCTATCTGGCCTGACCGCTGGTGGTTGGGGTGGTCGGCCGACTGCCGGGCGGGTGACCGCGATCACGTCATCGAGCGGTAGCCTCCGAACGTGCCCCAGATCGTCGTCCTGACCGGTGCCGGAATCTCCGCGGAGAGCGGGGTGCCGACCTTTCGTGACGCCGACGGCCTGTGGGAGGGCCACCACGTCGAGGACGTCGCGACACCGGAAGGATTCGAGCGCGACCGGGCGACCGTTCAGCGGTTCTACGACGAGCGCCGCGCGGCCCTGTCCCGGGTCGAGCCCAATGCGGCGCACCGGGCACTGGCCGAGCTCGAGGACACCATCGGCTCCGGCCTGTTGATCGTCACCCAGAACTTCGACGACGTGCACGAGCGGGCCGGCTCCAAGAACGTGCTGATCATGCACGGTTAGTTGCTCAAGGCGCTATGTGCGGCCTGCGGGGGACGGACGCCATGGACGGGTGATCTCTCCGGTGAGCCTGCCTGCCCGACGTGCGGTTCCCCTGCGCTGCGGCCCGACGTGGTCTGGTTCGGCGAGATCCCCTACCAGATGGACCGGATCACCGACGCCCTCTCTGAGGCCAGCACCTTCGTCTCGATCGGCACCTCCGGCGCCGTCTATCCGGCCGCAGGCTTCGTCCAGCACGCCCGCCGCTATGGCGCCCGAACCCTCGAGCTCAACCTGGACCCCAGCGAGGGCAGTCACTTCTTCCACGAGTCCCGCCAGGGCCGCGCCAGCGACCTCGTCCCGGCGTGGACGCGTGAGGTCCTCTGGACCTGAGTCCTGCTGACCTGCACCGGCCCGACCGCCGTCAGGGGCCGACGAGCTCCTCGTCGAGGATCTGTGTCAACCGCTCGGTCTCGTGGGCGAGTCCGAGCGGGACCAGCCAGTCGAGCACGGTTGCCCGGAACAGGTGCCCGGACTGGATCACCCGCGGGTCGCAGTGGCCGGTCGACTCGAGGGTGACCACGCCGTAGAGGGCTGACCAGGCCCGCATGTAGATCCACAGGATGCCGCGGTCCTCGTCGGGGATGTGGTCCGACTTGGCCGGGATCAGGGGGTTCAGGACAGCCTCGCGGATCACCGGGTCCAGCTGGTCGAGCGTGGGGTAGGGGAACTGGTAGAGCTCCCAGATCTGCCACATCAGGTCGGTGAAGTAGTGACCTGACGTCGACACGGTGAGCAACTCGCGCCGCTCGGTGTCGCCCTCCGCGATCGGATTGGCGAAGACGAGGGCGAACTCGCGCGGCTTCGCGAGTGCCCAGCGGCGGAAGTGGACGCATGCCACCGTCAGGCGCGCAGCCGGATCGCTCTCCGGGAAGCGCGCAGCGGCCTCGGACCACACCGCGGTGGCGGCCTTGTCGAGCTCGAAGGCGACCAGGT
The DNA here is from genome assembly GCA_030145945.1 of Nocardioides sp. GTDB lineage: Bacteria > Actinomycetota > Actinomycetes > Propionibacteriales > Nocardioidaceae > Nocardioides. The sequence goes on along the minus strand of JASLDK010000271.1, from coordinate 12,344 downwards.
CCACGAGCTGCTGATAGCTCGCGACGTAGCGGTAGAGCGCTGGAGCGGTCATGCCCATGCGACCGGCGACCGCGCGCAGTGACAGGTCCGCGCCCTCCTCGAGCAGTTGGGCAGCCACCGCCACGATCTCGTCATACGTCGCCTCGCGCTGGCGTTCGCGGCGGGTGGCGGGGGCGCGGAGGCTGGGCACGGGACTCCTAGTCGGGGGTGGGCGAGGCGTCGAATCGACGAGTGCCCGGCATCGAAGTGATGCGTTGACGTCGGAGTTTACACCGTTTACAGTTAACGCCGTTAACGAAACTGATGGAGTTTCACTCACGCACACGGGGATCCGCTCGGGAGTCCGGAAGGAGTCGGCATGATCGAGCGTTGGGGTGGCCTCGTCGTCCGCCGGGCAGTGGCCGTCCTGTTGATTGGTCTCGGCATCACCGCACTCGCCGGCATCGCCGGCCTGGGCCTCGAGAACAAGCTGTCCGCAGGCGGATTCGACGACGCGGCGACGCAGTCCGCCCGCGAGCTCGACCTCGAGCGCGCGACCTTCGGCAACCGCTCGATCGACGCCATCCTCATCTTCTCCAGCCCGGACGAGAAAGCGAGCGACCCCGCCTTCCAGGCGGAGGTGGAGCGCACCGTCGCCAGCATCCCCAAGGACGCCGTCGTCTCCGTGCTCACCTCCTACGAGGCGAAGGACCCCTCGATGGTCAGCAAGGACGGCCGCGCGACGGTCGTCTACGTCTCCTTGGCGGGCCGGACCCAGAACGACTTCATCGACGCCTTCGACGAACTGCGCCCGAGCGTCGAGAAGAGCACCCTCGACACGGAGTTCGCCGGACCCTACGCCGTCTACACCGACGTCAACGAGGAGACGAAGTCCGACCTCGTGCGAGCCGAGATCGTCTCCATGCCGATCGTGCTCATCCTCTCGCTGATCATCTTCCGCAGCATGGTTGCTGCGTTGATGCCGGTGCTGGTCGGCCTCGTGGCAGTCCTGGGCGCCCGCGCCGCCATCGCCGGTCTCAGCCATCTCGTCGAGGTCTCGATCTTCGCGCCGAACATCATCACCCTGCTCGGCCTCGGGCTGGCGATCGACTACGCGCTCTTCGTCGTCTCCCGCTTTCGTGAGGAGATCGCCCGCGACCCGAGTGACGCCCGCGCGGCCGTGACCAGGACGATGGCCACGGCAGGTCGCACCGTCGCCTTCTCGGCGTTGACGGTCGCCGCTGCCATGAGCTCGCTGCTCGTCTTCCCGCAGAACTTCCTCAAGTCCATCGGGTACGGCGGGATCGCGGCCGTGCTGGTCGCGATGCTCGCCGCCCTCACCGTCCTGCCCGCCGTGCTGGCGCTGCTCGGCACCAGGATCGACTCCGGACGGATCCCGCTGCTCCGACGCGCCGACCGGACCGAGACGGACGACGGCGCCTGGGCGCGACTCGCGCGCGCCGTCATGAGGCGTCCTGTCCTGGTCGCCTCGGCGGTCGTCGTGGTCCTTCTCGCCGTGGCCTCGCCGTTCCTCGGGGTGAAGTGGGGCAGTGTCGACTACCGGGTGCTGCCCTCGGACACGCCGTCCCACCAGGCCGCCGAGCGCCTCAACACGGACTTCGGTCCCGAGCGTTCGACCGCCAACATCATCGTCCGGGGCGGCGGCGAGACCGCCCTGGCGGCGTACCAGAAGGAACTGGCGGACGTCGACGGCGTCGTCGACGTCCGACCGGTGGCAGCCGAGGGCGACACGACCCTGCTGCGCGTGGCGTGGGAGGGCAACAGCCAGACCGAGCACTCCCAACAGGTCGTCCGTGACCTGCGTGCTGTCGACGTTCCCGCCGAGGCCGACGCCCTCGTCGGCGGTCTGACCGCCGCCACCGTCGACCTCGCCGGCTCGATCGGCGACCACCTGCCGCTGATGGGCCTGATCGTCGTCAGCGTGATGCTGGTGCTGCTCTTCCTCGCCTTCGGCTCGTTGGTGCTGCCGCTCAAGGCGGTGCTGATGAACGGCTTCTCGATCACTGCGTCCTTCGGTGTGGTGACCTGGATCTTCAGCGACGGTCACCTCTCCGGACTGCTCGGCTTCACCCCCCAGGGCTTCCTCGACCTGACCAACCCGATCGTCATGCTGGCGGTGCTCTTCGGGCTGTCCATGGACTACGAGGTGTTCCTGCTCTCCCGGGTCCGTGAGCAGTGGGACGCCACCGGCGACAACGACCTCGCCGTGCAGACCGGAGTACAGAAGACCGGACGGATCATCACCAGCGCTGCTCTGCTGCTGGCGGTCGTGATCGGAGCCTTCAGCCTCAGCGGCGTGGTCTTCATGAAGATGCTCGGCATCGGCATGCTCGTCGCGATCCTGGTCGACGCGACCGTCGTACGAGCCCTGCTGGTCCCCGCGACCATGAAGCTGCTCGGCCGCTGGAACTGGTGGGCTCCGGCGCCCCTGGCGCGATGGTGGGAACGAAACGGCTTCCGCGAGGCCTGACCCGTGGCCAGGGCCTCACTGACCCATCTCCAGGCGCGAGCGGGAGCGTCCGACGAGAAGTCCGGACAGGTCCGTACGCAAAGAATCCGAGATTCGAGCCTCGGACGCGGCCGATCGTCTCGATAATTTCCACCGTGTCCGATGTCATCCGGGTGGGAGCGATCGACAACCACCCCGTCGTCCTGTTGGGGCTCGGGGCTGCCTTCGCAGCGTCCGCTCCCGACCTGCGGCTGGTGGCGATCGCGGGGTCCGCGGAGGAACTGATCGCCCAGGTGAGCGAGGGCCTCGACGTCGTGCTGCTGGACATGCGGCTCCCGGGACAGCCGCCGGCCGAGGAGACCGTGGCGACGTTGGTCGCTCGGGGACTGATCGTGCTCCTGTTCACCGCGGAGGATCGCCCGGTGCCGGTACGACGGGCCATCGATGCCGGCGCGGCCGGACTCGTCCTGAAGGAGGACGCTCCCGAGTCGATCGCCCAGTCGATCAGGGACGCGGTCGCCGGCGACCTGCCCGCCTCCAGCCAACTCGCCAGCGCGCTGGTGTCCGACGACGAGGTCGGCGCCCGCCTCTCGGCCCGGCAGATCGAGATCCTTCGCGCGGTCAGCGCCGGCCTGCCCTACCGGATGGTGGCCCGCGAACTCGGCATTGGTGAGGTCACCGTGCGCGAACACCTTGCCCGCGCAGCCAAGGCCTATCGCGAGGGCGGCATCGAGACCGGCAACGTGCACGGTCTGATCAGCCGGGCGCGAGCAGACGGGCACCTGGACGGCTGACAGCGTCGACCTCCAGGTCGCCGGGCGGCCCCGACAGCAGGGTCGCCTCGAGGTCGAGCGTCGCGACCCAGGTCGGCGGCAGAGCGTCCGTCACTGCTTCCGCCGCAGCGACCGCCGGAACGGTCACCACCTTCACCTCGGAACCATTCGCGGAGATCGTCAGCCGTTGCGGTCCGGCGGCGCGAAGCAGGGTGATCACGGCCGCCAGGGTCTCCGTCCTTGCCGGCGCCTCCTGGAGCGTCACCACCACCCGGCATCCCGTACGACGGACCTCGGCCAGCTCCGTGCGCAACGCCACGTGTGCCGGCCCCGGGAAGTGCAGGCAGTCGCGGACGCACTGGGCGAGCACGGCTGCCTCCGCCGATGCTTCCTCGGCGGTGTCCGTGCTGCTCGGGGTCGTGAGAACGCGTTCGACGGCGGGCAGCAGCGGCCCGAGCAGCCGGCGGGTCGCCGTCGCCCGATCCGGCACGGCCGCATCCGCAGTGCTCGCGATGACCTGGCCGGCGCGTCGGCACACCCCGATGATGACCGCGACGAAGAAGGTGTTGAGCGGCTGGACGAACAGCAGGTGGGGAAGCTCGGCGAGAGGCAGGCCGGCCCGCTCCGCGACCAGCACGATCGCGAGGGCGTTGGGCACGAGGAGCAACCCGACCATCCGCTTCGAGGTGGTCCACGCCATGACCATGATCGGCAGCGCCGTGCATTCGACCAGCCACGACGCGAGCCCGCCCAGCCCCGATCGGGGCACCGACGGCAGGCACACCCCCAGGATCAGGGCGGGCACCAGGCAGGCGGCCCCCATGGTCAGGAGGCTGAGGGGGCCATGGTCCAGACGCAGCGCGAGTGCACCGGTGATGGCGATCGTCGCCGCTGCGCCTGCCCACACCACCGGTGTGTGGACGCCGTCGAATGCGAGCAGCAGCGCCGTGACGGCGTACGCCGCTGCCAACGTGCCGCAGGCCTGCAGGGCTGCACGGCCCGGCCGGCCGACAGCTGCTCGGGTGAGGAGGTCGTTGTCGGGGGACAGGCCGAGCAGGCGCTGGGTCCGCCGCGCCCGCCACGCCAGGGCCACCACGGTCCCGCGGCCGGGGCTGCTCGTCACGCGAGCGGTTCCGCCCACGGCCTCGACGCGGCCGGTGACGGCCACGCGGAGCCCCACCCCCGGGGACGCGGCGAAACCGACGCCTGCGTCCTCGACCGTGATCGTCACCCGACCCGGCCACTGCGAGAGCGTGACGGTCGACCGGTGCCGTCCGCTGTGGCGCGACACATTGCGCAGCGCCTCGCGGACGGCGCCGACCAAGGCGTCCGCCACGTCGTCGGGCACGCTGGTGCGGCGACCACGGAGAACCAGGAGGACGTCGAGCCCGGTGGTGTCCGCGACCTGCTGGACCCGCGCGGCGAGGCCGGCCTCGGAGTGGGTCGGCGCCGTCGAGGTCAGGCCGTCCAACGCATGGGCGGCCGCGGCTCGCGTCGGTTCGGCCCGCGGCATGCTCGACAACCCCATCAGCGTGGGGATGAGGTCGTCGTGGAGGAATCCGATCGCGTCGATGTCGGCCCTCGAAGCGTTCGCTGCACTCCGGACGCCCTCGGCACGCAGAGCGCTCTCGGCCCTGACCGACGCGCGCCGCATCAAGGTGACGAGCACGATCACGCCGAGCACCGTGCCGCCGATGAAGACGGCCTCCTGCAGGCCGTAGTGCAGACCGTGGATGCCGCCCATCTGCCAGCGCAGGCCGACGTACAGCCCACCGATCGCGCAGATCAGGCCGGCCGGTAGGCACGCGGCGACGACGAGCAGCATCGGCTCGACGAGGTGGATGATCGGCGAGTCGGCCGACCCCGCCAGCGGCAGCGTCCCCCGGTGCAGCAGGGCCCCCGCCACCATCGCCAGCGTGCAGAGCGCGACATCGAGGCCGCTCGCGCGCCCCGACACGCACCGACCACCCGCGATGGCGACGCAGACCACGACGATCAGGGTCAGCGCCACGTCCACGACCTCGTACGACGTGCGCGTCGTGAGGGCCGCCGCGAAGACGGACGTCTTCACGAGGATCACGACACCGATGGCGAGCCGCAGACCCCGCTCGACCGACGTAGCGAACGCGCTGTCATCGGCGCGGGTGGTCCCCATGGACTCCGAGACTAGGCCCGCCGGCGGGTACGCGCAGCGGACCGGATGTCCTCGGTTCCGCTGGTCAGCACGGTGGCCGGCGCGCAAGTCTGGCGCTTCCAGAGGCGCTGCGTCCTCCAAATAGCGGGTTTCGCGGAGACCTTTACCCGCGTGAAAATGTCCCGGGCCCACTCCGTCTCGGAGCAGGCCCGGATGCACGAGGAGCCGCGGCGCTCTGACCTGCCCGCCCGGTCTCGGGGGACGACTGGGGGGTTGTCAGTGGCCGTGGGGGAGCGCCGCGGCCCTCGTCGATCCGGTCGTCAGGTGGTCAGGCGTCCTCCTTCTTGAAGACGGACGTTCCCCACCACACGGCGAGCCCGAACAGGACGATCGTCCAGCCGACACCCCACAGCATCGAGGCGTCGAAGTCGCCGAAGAAGGCACCGCGAACGGCATCGACGACATGCTTGATCGGCATGATGTCGCTCAATCGCTCCAGCCACTTCGCGCCGAAGCTCATCGGCAGCAGGATCCCGCTGAGCAGCAGCACCGGCATCATCACCACGTTGATGACCGGAGCCATCACGTCCTCGCTCTTGGTGGTCAACGCGAGGGCCAGTGAGGCAGCGGCGCATGCTCCACCCATCATGAGGGTGAGCGCGACACCCACCAGGATGCCGCCGACGGAGGCGTCCATGCCGAGGATCAGTCCGAGCCCGACCAGGATCACGGCCTGCACGAACAGCTGCAGCAGGTCCCGGTAGAGCCGACCGAAGAGCAGCGCCGAACGGTGCGCAGGGGTGACCCGCTCGGCCTCGATCACTCCCTCCCGCCATTCGCCGATCAGGGAGAAGCCGGCGAAGAAGGCGCCGAAGAGGCTGAGCTGGACGAGCATGCCCGGCACGAACCAGGTGTAGGTGTTGCCGCCCAGTTGCTCGATCACCGGCTTGAGCAGGGGACCGAAGAGCAGCAGGTAGAGCACCGGTTGCAGCATGCCGATGATCACCCACGCGGGATTGCGCAGGTTCATCCGCAACTGGCGGTTGAAGACGATCCAGGATTCGCGGAAGAAGGTCGTCATCACGCGGCTCCTTCCGCAGCATCGGCTCCCGGTGCCGCGGGCGCGTCCGCGTCGCGCAGCGATCGTCCGGTCAGGGTGAGGAAGACGTCGTCGAGCGTGGGACGCACGACCTCGATCGACTCGAGGGCGACACCGGTCGCCTCGAGGTCGCGCAGCAGGCCCGGCACGGCCTTGCCGGCGCGGGCGACCCGGCCACGGACGTGGTGACCATCGATCTCCACCTCGGCGCTGATCGAGGCCAGCTTGTCCCGGGCGATCGCCACCTGGTCGTCCGTCGTGACCTCGAGATCGACGAGATCGCCGGCGACCGCGGCCTTCAGGTTGTCGGAGGTGTCGCTGGCGACGATGACGCCCTTGTCGATGATCACGATCCGGTCCGCGAGCGCGTCGGCCTCGTCGAGGTAGTGGGTCGTCAAGAACACGGTGGCGCCCTCACGGTTGCGCAGGTCGGCGATGTGCTGCCACAGGTTGATCCGTGCCTGCGGATCGAGCCCGGTGGTCGGCTCGTCGAGGAACACCAGCGACGGGGAGTGGATCAGCGCCATCGCGATGTCGAGGCGACGCTTCTGCCCGCCCGACATGTTCTTCGGCATCCGCCGCCACAGGCCTTCGAGCTGCAACTTGTCGAACAACTCCTGGCCCTTGGCGACAGCGTCCTTCCTGGCCATCCCGTAGAGCATCCCGTGGTCGACCACCTCGTCCCCGGCGTACGCACCCGAGAAGGTCGAGCCCACCTGGGAGCAGTAGCCGATGCTGCGACGTACGTCGACGGCTTGGGTCGCGACATCGAAGCCCGCGACCGTCGCGGTGCCCGCCGTCGGTCGCAGCAGCGTCGTCAGCATCCGCAGGGTGGTCGTCTTGCCCGCGCCGTTGGGCCCGAGGAAGCCGACCACCTCGCCCTCGGCGACGTCGAGGTCGACGCCCTGGACGGCGTGGACCTCCTTCTTCTGTCTGCCCTGTCCGCTGTGGAAGGTCTGCACGAGGCCTCGTGCACGGATCATCGTCGTCTCCTCGCTGGTGAACCGATGGGTGTGGCTCCAGCACAGACCATGCCACCGACATCGATTCATCGGTGGCGCTCCAGCCGGCTCCCAGCCAAACCCCAGCGCCGCGATCCACGGTGGTCGCGACGGGCGTCGATCGTGCGTGTCCGTCGACGACACCAAGGAGAGACCATGTCCACCACGACAGCGCCCGGCAGGGCGCGACGTCAGCCCTTCTCGCGCCGTGCGACCACGTGGGCCGCTGCCCTCGCCCTCGCCGCTGGTTCCGCCACCCTGACCGCAGCACCCGGCGCACACGCGGTTCCGGCGTACTCCGCCACCGCCCTGCAGGCCTGGGGCAACAACGACTACGGTCAGCACCAGGTGCCCTTCGACCTGCGCAGTGGGCTCAGGATCGTGCGGTCGATCTCGCTCGGCGAGCACCAGGGCGTCGCCGCGACCGAGGACCGCAAGCTCTATGCGTGGGGTGACAACACCCACGGTGAGGGCTCGGTGCCGGACTACCTGCAGAACCTCGGCACGCTCGACGTCGCCGCCGGCGACGGGTTCAACGTCGTGCTCGGTGACGACTTCAACATCCGGGTCTGGGGCAACACGCCTTTTGGACTCGACAGCGTTCCGCAGATCATCGTCGACGGTGATGTCGCCAAGGTCGCCGCCGGGCACGACCATGCCCTCGCGTTGATGTCGACGGGCAAGGTCGCCGGCTGGGGCCGAGCCGCCGGTGGGGCGACGTTGCCGCCCACCTCGGTCCTCCTGGGGACGATGAAGGACATCGCAGCAGGCAACGGCTTCTCCGTGGCGTTGTCGACGTCGGGGAAGGTCTACGCCTGGGGTGACAACACCTATGGCGCTGCCTCGGTGCCGTCGTCGCTCGCTGGACGCAAGGTCATCCAGATCGCCGCCGGCGAGCATCACGCCCTGGCGCTGACCGACGATGGCGAGATCGTCGGCTGGGGCAGCAACGCCGAGGGCGCGCTCAACATCCCCGCGCTCGCCGCGGGGGACCGTTGGATCCAGGTCGCGGCGGGCAACGGCTTCTCCGCCGGTACGTCGTTGCAGTCGCCCGTTGCCGGGGTGTGGGGCTCCGGCGCCACCGGGGTCCGCCAGCCACCGGCTCCGTCCGGCTCCAACGCGGTCTCGGTCGTCGCGGGCGGCGACTTCCTGGTGCAGGGCTTCCGTCGACTCGGCATCGTGTCAGCCCCCACGGTCACCACCCAGCCCGACGGCGTCTTCCGTGCGGGCACCCCCATCGAGGCGACGCACGCGACCTTCGGTCCGACCGACACCGTCACCAAGACAGGGCAGTGGCTCAAGGTCACCAACGAGGTCGTCAGCACCGTCGGCACGGGGCTGACCTACACGCCGACCAACGCCGACATCGGGTCCACGCTGGTCTTCCGGACCAACGCTGAGAACGGCACCTTCGGCACGGCCTTCGCCGACACTCCGCAGATCCCGGTCAAGGGACGGCTGTTCGCCTCCATCTCCAAGCCCCGGATCGCGGGCAACGCCTACGTCGGCTCGACCCTGACCGCGGTCGACATCACGACGGTGCCGACCACCACGACCTTCCGCTACGACTGGTACGCCGACGGCGCCTACCGCAGGACCAGCGATGCGCGCGGCGAGTACGTCGTCCAGTCCGCCGACCGCGGCAAGCGCATCACCGTCCTGGTCTACGCCGACAAGGACGGCTATGAGCGCATCCAGGCGGAGACCACCGACGCGACGCCGGTCGTCACCGACCCCCCGGAGACCCCGGGATACCAGGTGCAGGCGCCGCCGCGGATCACCGGCACACCCCAGGTCGGAATGACACTGGCGGTCACCGCACCGGTCGCGCAGCCGAGTCCCGCCCGTACGGCGTACCAGTGGTATCGCGACGGCGTCGCGATCAGCGGAGCGACGGGCGAGCGCTACGACGCAGGAGCGGCCGACGCCGGCCGGACCCTCGACGTCGTGGCGACACTGAGCGGGGCAGGGCGCAAGGACACGACGACGCGCTCGGGATCGGTGACCATCGCCGTTGCGCCGTCGTCGATCAGTTGGCAGGCCAAGCAGGTCAAGCAGGGCAACCGTTCGGGTGCCAAGCGCAAGGTGAGGATCAGTGTCTCGATCAGTGCGCCGGGCGTCCCGGCGCTGGGCGGCCAGGTGACCATCAGTGACGGCCGCAAGGTCGTCGCGACACTGACCCTCGTCAACGGCCAGATCTCCGGCATCGTCAAGCTCAAGCGGGGCAAGCGGACGCTCACGGCGACCTACGCCGGCACCACCGGCGTCGGCGCGGGATCGGCGGTCAAGCTGGTCCGGGTCAAGTAGCCGTGCCCAACAGGGACGCCGGATTTGTTGTGCACGGCGACAAGGACCGGCGATGTGACCCGCGAGTAGAGTCCGGATCATGAAGCGCGAGATCTACGACGAAGACCACGAGGCATTCCGGACGTCCGTCAAGGAGTTCGTGGACCGGTCGGTCCTTCCCCACGTCGAGGAGCACATCGCCGCCAAGGCACTCCCGCGTGAGTTCTGGCTCGAGGCCGGAAAGCAGGGCCTGCTCGGTCTGTGCATCCCCGAGGAGTACGGCGGCTCGGACGCCGGCGACTTCCGGTTCAACGCCGTCCTCCAGGAGGAGCTCGCCAAGGTCGGCGCGGCGTACCCGACCTGTCACGGCATCCACGCCGACATCACCGCTCCCTACATCGTCGAGCTCGGCACCGAGGAGCAGAAGCAGCGCTGGCTCCCGGGCGTTGCGTCCGGCGAGATCCTGCTCGGCATCGGCATGACCGAGCCGTCCGGCGGCTCCGACCTCGCCGCGCTCAAGACCACCGCCGTCCGCGACGGCGACTCGTGGGTCATCAACGGCTCGAAGACCTTCATCACCAACGGCTACTCCGGCGACCTGTTCGTGACCGCCGTGCGCACGGACCCGGAGAAGGGCCCGAAGGGCATCACCCTCTTCGGCATCGAGGCCACCGCCCCGGGCTTCTCGCGGGGCCGCAAGCTCGACAAGGTCGGCATGGAGGAGTCCGACACCGCTGAGCTGTTCTTCGAGAACGTGCGGCTCACGGACGCCGAGATCATCGGCGAGCTCAACATGGGCTTCATCCACATGATGCAGAAGCTCCCACAGGAGCGGCTCGGCTGCGCGGTCGCCAACATCGCGCACGCCAAGCAGATCCTGGTCGAGACCATCCAGTACGCCAAGGACCGGCAGGCGTTCGGCCAGCCCATCGGCGCCTTCCAGCACAACAAGTTCCTGCTGGCCGACCTGGTCACCCGGATCGAGGCCGCCGAGGCCTACATCGACAAGTGCGTCCTCAACCACTCGCAGAAGACGCTCACCGCCATCGACGCCGCCAAGGCCAAGTGGTTCTCCTCGCAGGTGCAGTCCGAGGTCCTCGACCACTGCGTCCAGATCCACGGTGGCTACGGCTTCATGAACGAGTACCGCGTCGCCCGCGCCTGGCGTGACGCCCGCGTCACCAAGATCTGGGCCGGCTCCAACGAAATCATGAAGGAGCTCATCGGCCGCGAGCTGGGCCTGTAGGGCGCAGCGGACCGAGGGATCGAAGATGAAGGCATGGTCCGTCGCGTCCCTCGGTGAGCCGAAGGACGTCCTGCAGCTGGTCGACGCCCCCACGCCGGAGCCCGGCCCGCGCCAGGTCCTGGTCAAGGTGCTCGCCAGCGCCGCCAACTTCCCCGATGTGCTGCTGTGTCGTGGGCTCTACCAGATCAAGCCGGAGCTCCCGTTCACGCCGGGATCCGAGCTGTGCGGCGAGGTCGTCGCCGTCGGCTCCGAGGTCACCCGGCTCTCCGTGGGCCAGCGGGTCCTCGGCCTCTGCGCCCTGCCGTACGGCGGATTCGCGGAGTTCGCCCTGATGGACGAGCAGTCGACCTACCCGGCGCCGGCGTCGCTCGACGACGCCCAGGCGGCGTCGCTGTTCATCGGCTACCAGACGGGCTGGTTCAGCCTGCACCGTCGTACCGTCCTGCAGGCCGGTGAGACCCTCCTCGTGCACGCCGCTGCCGGCGGTGTCGGCAGCGCCGCCATCCAGCTCGGCAAGGCCGCGGGAGCCCGGGTGATCGGTGTCGTCGGTGGCCCGGAGAAGGCGGAGTACGCCCGCAAGCTGGGCGCGGACGTGGTCGTTGACCGGCGTACCGAGGACTTCGTCGCGGTGGTCAAGGAGGTCACCGGAGGCCGTGGCGCCGACGTCGTCTATGACCCGGTCGGCGGCGACACCTACCAGCGCTCGACCAAGTGCATCGCCTTCGAGGGCCGGATCCTGGTGATCGGCTTCGCTGGCGGCGAGATCCAGAGTGCGGCCCTCAACCACGCGCTGGTCAAGAACTACAGCATCATCGGCGTGCACTGGGGCCTCTACAACCACCAGGACCCCGCTGCAGTCGCGCACTGCCACGACGAGCTGACCGAGCTCGCCGACGCGGGCGCGGTGAACCCGTTCGTCAGCGAGATCTTCGGCATGGACGACGTCCCTGCCGCGGTGCAGCGGTTGGCCGACGGCGAGACGGTCGGCCGGTTGGTCTTCCAACCGTGACGCTGGCGTCCCACGACAACACGAAGGGTGCCGAGCCAGTTGGCCCGGCGCCCTTTGGCGTTGCTGATGGGGCGAGGTCGGTGCCTGCGCTCAGGTCAGTTCGGCGATGAGTCGCTCGATCCGCTGGCGGATCTCGTCGCGGATCGGGCGCACGGCGTCGATGCCTTGACCGGCGGGATCCTCGAGGACCCAGTCCTCGTAGCGTTTGCCGGAGAAGAACGGGCATTCGTCGCCGCAGCCCATCGTGATCACGACGTCGGAGGCTTGGACCGCTTCGGGCGTGAGGACCTTAGGCTGGTTGCCGGCGATGTCGATGCCTTCTTCGGCCATGGCGGCCACGGCGACCG
>JASLDK010000238.1 GCA_030145945.1 Nocardioides sp. | reverse complement strand
GCACCGGTCACCGCGCCTCCCGACCCATGTGAGGATCTGCCGGTGAGCGCCCGCACCGACCGCAAGCTGCTGCTCGCCGTCGACGCTCCCTCGCTGCTGCACCGCAACCACCACGCCCGCGCGCACACCCGTCACCTCGACCGCGGCGGCCGCCCCGCGTGGGCGCTGCACGGGATGCTGCGTCAGATCATCGAGTCCATCGACCAGTTCGCACCTGACGCCGTGATCTTCGGCCTCGACGACCGGCATGTGTCGGTACGCCGGGACGCCTATCCCGACTACAAGGCCGGACGCGCCGAGAAGGACGCCGAGCTCGTCGACCAGCTCGACCGGGCCGGCGCGCTCCTCGACGCGCTCGGACTCGCGACTCTCACTCCCCCGGGGCTCGAGGCCGACGACGTCAATGCGTCCGCTGCCCGGTGGGCGAGCGAGAACGACTGGAACTGCGTCATCATCACCTCCGACCGCGACTCCTTCGCCCACATCAGCGACCACACGCAGGTGCTGCGCCTGATCGACGGCGGCATCAACGGATCGCCGCTGCTCAATCCCGCCCGCCTGCAAGCGATGTACGGCGTGCCCGCGGATCGCTACCTCGAGTTCGCCGCCGTCCGCGGTGACGCCAGCGACAACCTGCCCGGCGTGAGCGGGATCGGCGAGAAGACCGCCGCCTACCTGCTCTCCCACATCGGCTCCATGCAGGAGATCTGGGCCGACATCGAGCACGACGAGGGACGCTCGGTCGCCGCAGCGCTGGACGCCTGGGCCGAGGAGACCGGAGCCCGGCGCACCAGCGGCACCGTCCTCAAGCGCCTGACCGCCCCCGGTGCCCGAGAGGTCTACGAGTTCAACCTGCGGCTGATGGGTGGACGCACCGACCTCGACCTCGGCCTCACCCCCGACATCCCTGGTACGCCGGGGCTGCTTCCGCTCGACATCGAACGCGTCCAACGCGTCGTCGGCCACCTCAACTTCGAAGCCACCACGACACTGGCCCTGCGCGTGCTCACCGGCGATCCCGCATCGGTCGCCCGCTGATGCGGGCCATGATGGGCTCGTGACCGACGAACCCGCCAGCGGACTCACCGAACTCCTCGCCCGCCGCTTCCTGACCACCGATGCCGCCCGGCCGGACAAGGTCGATCGCTGGCACGGCCGCGGCCGGCGTACCGCACGTGAGAACATCGCCGACCTGATCGACGAGGGATCGTTCGTGGAGTACGGCCGGTTCATCACGGCCGCCCAGGAGCAGCGGCGGCCCTTGGCCGACCTGGTCGTGGAGGCACCTGCTGACGGGATCATCGGCGGCACCGCCACCATCGACGGCACGCCCGTGGCGGTGCTCTCCTACGACTATCTCGTCATGGCGGGGACCCAGGGGATGCGCGGCCACCGCAAGTCGGACCGGCTCATCGAGCTCGTCCGTCGGATGCGCCTACCCACGGTCTTCTTCACCGAGGGCGGGGGCGGACGGCCGGGCGACACGGACCTGCCGATCGTGTCGGCGCTCGACGTCGGTTCCTTCGCCCTGTGGGGCGCGTTGGAAGGCGTGGTTCCGCGGATTGCCGTCGTCTCAGGTCGTTGCTTCGCCGGCAACGCCGTGCTGGCCGGGAGTGCCGACCTGCGGATCGCGACGCCCGACGCCAACATCGGCATGGCCGGTCCGGCGATGATCGCTGGCGGCGGACTCGGTCAGTTCGCTGCCGAGGAGATCGGACCCGTCGACGAACAGGCCGCGGTCGGCGTCATCGACGTCACGGTGGAGGACGAGGCCGAGGCGGTCGACGTCGTACGCCGGATCCTCGGCCTGCTCGCAGGTCCCAGCGACGACGCGCCAACAACAGACCCTGCGATGCTCCGCGACATGCTGCCCGCCAATGACCGCGAAGCCTTCGACGTCCGGCCGGTCGTCGAGACGCTCGCCGACGACGACTCCGTCATCTGGCTGCGCGAGGGGTGGGCGCCCGAGCTCGTCACCGCGTTCGCGCGGATCGACGGCCTGCCAGTGGGTGTCGTGGCCAACCAGTCCACCCACCTTGCGGGTGCCATCACCGCCGACGCCTCGGCGAAGGCTGCCGACTTCCTCGACCTGTGCGAGCGCTGGCGAATCCCTGTCGTGTCGCTCGTCGACACCCCTGGCTTCATGGTCGGCCCCGATGCCGAGCGCACCGGTCTGGTCCGCCACGCCTCCCGGATGGTCAATGCCGGAGCCCGACTCAGGGTCCCGCTGGTGGGCGTCATCCTGCGCCGTGGCTACGGCCTCGGGGCACAGGCGATGCTCGGCGGCAGCACCCATCGTCCGCTGCTGACGGTCGCCTGGCCCGACGCCCATCTCGGACCGATGGGACTCGAGGGGGCTGTGCGTCTCGGGCTCGCCCACGAACTCGCGGCGCTCCCCGAGGACGAGCGCGAGGCCGTCGTGGTCGAGGAGACCGCAAAGCTGCGCGAGCACGCGAAGGCTCTCAACGCGGCCCGGGTCTTCGAGATCGACGACGTCATCGACCCGGCCGAGACCCGAGCCGTCGTGGCCGCGACCCTGCGAGCAGCCGCAGGGTCGCCTCTTCGTCAGGGAACGTAGAGGGTCGCCTTGATCGGGTTGTGGTCGGAGGCCATCGGCGTTGCGTACTGACCGTTCCCGGCCAGGACTGCGATGTTCTCCCACAGCGGCACGGTGATACCCGGGGAGACGAAGATCCGGTCCACATGTGTCGGGAAGGTGCTCGCCCGTTGAGGATCGGCGCTGAACCGCTGCGCCGAATTCAGGTAGGGGTAGGTCAACCGTGCCGCGATGTCGCCCGCATCGGCGTATCCGGCCGTCTCCATCACGTGCCCGGGGCCGTCGGACTCACCGTGGTAGTCCTTGCCGCGGCTGGAGTTGAAGTCGCCCAGGATGATGCTCGGTTGCCCGGGGAAGCGGGCCTGCACCCGTCCGAGGACGTACGCCGCCTCCTGCTGCCGCAGGCCATCGGCATTGCCGTCACGCAGGTGGGTCGCCGCGATGGCGAGGATCCGGCCGGTCGCTCGGTGCTGGATCAGCGCATGGCAGAAGCCGTGGTCGCGGTCGCCGAATCGGGTGAACCGACTGCCTTTGCTGTTGTGCCGGGCGTCGACGACGGCGTAGGCGCTGGCCCGGACGTAGGCGACCTGGCTGAACAACTGTCGCTTCTTCCGCTTCTGGGTCTGGCAGGCCACCACGTAGCCACGCTTGGCCATCACCGTGCCGATGCGACGCTTCTTCTTGCCCAGCTTGTGTGCGACGTGTGCCTCGACGAACACCATGACGTCGGCGTTGGTGCGGTCGATCCGGTCGACGACCTGCTTCGACCGTGTTCTCCACTTCCAGCCGCTGTTGCACTTCGACTTCGATCCGCACCGCAGGTTGAACGTCGCCACGGAGGTCGAGAGTCCGGTCGGCACGACGGCCCGCGCCAGCGGTGTCGTGACCTTGCACGACCGCGCACTCACCTTCGTCGTGCTGTCCGAGACCAGCGCGAAGCAATACATCGTTCCCGGCGCCAGCCCGTCGAAGACGTGTGACGTCGCGTTGATCGGTCCAATGCTCTGGCGCTGCGGCACCTCGGCGGGTGCGCCGTACCCCTGCATCCAGTAGACGTGGTAGGACGCCGTGCCGGGCGTCGGGTCCCACTCCAGGGTGAGCGAGACCGTCGACCCCTGGACGCTCTGGGCGGAGACCCACGGCGCTGCGGGTTCGCCTGCCACTGTCGCTGCCGACACCGCTGTCGACGCCAACGCACCCGCCACAGCGACGATCATCAGGGCACGCACCACGATCCGAGACATGACTCCACCTTCCCTCACATCCCCATGGATCGGCAGGGTGATCACCAAGGTGAGGGTTCGTAGTCCTTCACGAAGCACCCGAAGACGTCCTCGCCGGCCTCGCCGCGCACGATCGGGTCGTAGACGCGGGCGGCGCCGTCGACCAGGTCGAGCGGGGCGTGCCAGCCCTCGGCGGCGATCCTCAACTTCTCGTGGTGGGGCCGTTCGTCGGTGATCCATCCGGTGTCGACGGCGGTCATCAGGATCCGGTCGGTCTCGAACATCTCCCCCGCACTGGTGCGGGTCATCATGTTGAGTGCTGCCTTCGCCATGTTGGTGTGGGGGTGACCGGGACCCTTGTAGCGCCGCGAGAACTGCCCCTCCATCGCGGACACGTTGACCACGTAGGCACGCCGGGCGCCTGCCTGGACGGCGGCACGCATCGACGGTCGGAGCCGGGAGACCAGCAGGAAGGGGGCGATCGAGTTGCAGAACTGCACCTCGAGCAGCTCCAGAGGGTCGACCTCGTCGACGACCTGCGTCCAGGAGTTGTTGTCCTGGATGTCGGGGATCAGGCCGCCCGCATCGACTGCGGTTCCCGCCAGGTGGGCCTCCAACGACGCCGAGCCGGCCTTCAGAGCGAGCGCGGTCATCGACGCCGCACTGTGTGCGGCGAGCGCGGACTCACGCGACTCCCCCTCGTGGTGCGCGACCGCCGTCGCCTCCAGGGCGCCTGCGATCGATGCGGGGTGCGCCTCCGAGATCCGGTCGAAGGTGACCATCTCGGGCAGCTCGGCTCCGCCCGACAGCGCCTCCAACGGCGCCGACTCGCCCTCGATCAGGTTGCTGTAGGCGCCCGGCAGGCGTCGTACGGTCTGGCAGGCGTTGTTGATCAGGATGTCGAGCGGACCGTCGGCCGCGACGTCGTCGGCGAGTGCGATGACCTGGGTCGGGTCGCGCAGGTCGATGCCCACGATCTTGAGCCGGTGCAGCCAGTCGGCGGAGTCCTCGAGCGCCGCGAACCGGCGTACGGCGTCCTTCGGGAACCGGGTGGTGATGGTGGTGTGTGCGCCGTCGCGGAGCAGCCGCAGGGCGATGTACATGCCGATCTTGGCGCGGCCACCGGTCAGCAGCGCCCGCTTGCCGCTCAGGTCGGTGCGCTGATCACGCTTGAGGTGGCTCATCGCCGCGCAACGCGGGCACAACCAGTGATAGAAGGCGTCGACGAGGGTGAAGTCCTCCTTGCAGATGTAGCACCCGCGGGCCGTGAGCAACTCGCCCGCGAACGCACCCTTCGCGGTGGAGACCAACGCAATGCCGGCCGTCTCGTCGTCGATCCGCATGGCAGACCCGGTCGCGGTCCGCTCGATGATCTCCTGGTCGTGCCGCTGCCGCTCCTGACGGATCTCGGCACGGCGGGACTTCTTGATCAGCTTGTACATGTACGACGCCGCCCGCTTCATCGTGCGCACGTCGTCGTGGTCCGGGTGCAGCTCGGGGATCTGGCGCAGGACCTTGATCGCGATCGCGAGCTCGTCGGGGTCGATCCCCTGCAGCGGGGTCGAGGACAGATCCGGTTGAGTCACCGGCAGATTCTAGGTTCTTTGAGGAGTAAGTTCGATTTCGTGGCACTCAGTGTGTTCGACCTCTACTCCATCGGCATCGGCCCGTCCTCGTCGCACACGGTCGGCCCGATGCGGGCTGCCCGCACCTTCGCCCAGGGTCTGGTCGACGACGGCGAGATCGGCCGCACGGTGCGGGTGAAGGCGGAGCTCTTCGGCTCGCTCGGAGCGACCGGCCACGGTCACGGCTCGGTCAAGGCCGTCATCCTCGGCCTCGAGGGCGACGAGCCGGCCACCACGGACACCTCGACGTACGACGCGAGAGTGGCCGCGATCCTCGAGAGCAAGCGACTGAGGCTGGCCGGCGTGCACCAGCTGCTCTTCACCGAGGACGACGTCGTCATGCACCGCCGCAAGTCACTGCCGGCCCACCCCAACGGCATGCTGTTCACGGCGTACGACGAGAGCGGGGCCGTTCTACGCGCCCGCACCTACTACTCGGTCGGTGGCGGCTTCGTCGTCGACGAGACGCAGGTGGGCGCAGACCGCGTGGTCGTCGACGAGACCCGTCTTCCCCATCCCTTCAGCACCGGCGCCGAGCTGCTCGCGGTCTGCCACGAGCAGCAGATGAGCGTCTCCGACGTCATGCTCGCCAACGAGCTCACCTGGCGCTCCGAGGCCGAGGTCCGCGCTGAACTGCTGGAGATCTGGCGGGTGATGGAGACCTGCGTCGACGAGGGATGCCACCACGAGGGCGTGCTGCCCGGCGGGCTGAAGGTCCCGCGCCGAGCACCGCAGATGTTCGTGACGCTGACCGAACGCGCGGGTCGGGATCCACTCGACGTGCTGGACTGGGTCAACCTGTTCGCGCTGGCGGTCAACGAGCAGAACGCCTCGGGCGGTCGGGTCGTGACCGCCCCCACCAACGGCGCCGCGGGGATCGTGCCCGCCGTCCTGCAATACTGGGTGCGCTTCGCTGCCGATGGCCGCTCGAACGAAGAGGTCGAGGACGGCATCGTGCGCTTCCTGCTGACCGGCGCCGCGATCGGGATCCTCGCCAAGATGAACGCCTCCATCTCGGGTGCCGAGGTCGGCTGCCAGGGCGAGGTCGGCTCGGCGTGCGCCATGGCCGCCGGAGCGTTGTGCGAGGTGCTCGGAGGATCGCCGGAACAGGTCGAGAACGCCGCGGAGGTCGGCATCGAGCACAACCTTGGACTCACCTGCGACCCGATCGGCGGACTGGTGCAGATCCCCTGCATCGAGCGCAACGCGATCGCGTCGGTGAAGGCGATCAACGCGGCCCGGCTAGCCATCCACGGCAACGGCTCGCACAAGGTGAGTCTCGACAAGGCGCTCAAGACCATGCGGGACACCGGCCGGGACATGTCGACGAAATACAAGGAGACCTCCCGCGGCGGGCTCGCGGTCAACGTCATCGAGTGCTGAACCGACATCCGACGACAACCCTCAGGCACGACCGGGGCCTGCCGATGGTGAGGCCATGGTGGAGCGGGTCGCACGGGCGGTGGCGCCCGGGCTGGGTCTCGGTCTCGCCTATGGCGCGGCCATCGTGGTCGGTCGCGCGTCGCGGGTCGACGGCACCGAGGTCGCGCTCGTCTGGCCGGCAGCGGCCGTCGGTGTCCTGTGGGCGCTGCATGCCCGCTCACAGGGACGCCGGGTCGAAGTCGTGCACTGGTTCGCCATCGCCGCGACCACCTTCGCGGTCAACCTGGCGACGCACGCCGCCGTTGCGATCTCCCTGTGGTTCAGCCTCGTCAACCTCACCCTGGCCGTCGTCACGGTCGCCGTCCTGACGTACGCCGACCGCCCGCCCGTGCTGCGGGAGCCGGCCGATCTCGGCCGGCTCGTCGCAGCCGTGGTCGCGGGCACCCTCATGGCCGCGAGCCTGGCGACCCTGTGGTTCGCCCGAGCCGGGCATGGGGATCTCCCCCAGACCTTCGCGCTGTTCGCCGTGCGCAACGGCGTCACCGCGCTGACCGGCGTCGCCGTCGTGCTGCGCCTGCGCGACGCCCGGTGGCGGCTCCCCCCGCAGTCGCTGATGCGGATCCTGGAGACGGTCGCCTGCCTCGGCCTCATCGTCGTGGTGCTGCTGCGGGTGTTCTGGTTCAACCCCGGACACCCGAACGGCTTCGGGGTGATGTTGCCCGCGTTGTGGGTCTCCTTGCGCTACACCACGACCACGAGCACCGTCTTCCTGTCGGTCTCCGGCGCCTCGATCGTGGTGGCCACGCTGCTCGACCGTGGCGCCCTGCGCGACATCGCCCCGCAGGAGCAGGCGCTGTTGGCGCAGGGCATGGTCGGTGCGCTGACCATCGTCGTGCTGACGTTGGCCCTCTTCCGCGACTCCCGCAACGAGCTGATCGCCGAGCTGCGTGGTCTCGCACTGCATGACCCACTCACGGGTCTCGCCAACCGCACGCTGCTCAACCAACGTCTCGAGACCGCGCTCGCCGTGGGTCCGCCCGGCACCGTCGGCGTCCTGCTCCTGGATCTCAACGGGTTCAAGTTGGTCAACGACGCATGGGGGCACGACGAGGGCGACCTGCTGTTGAGCGAGATCGCCCGGCGTCTGCAGGACACCGCCCGTGCGGGAGACACCGTCGCTCGCCTCGGTGGCGACGAGTTCGTCGTGCTGCGCACGGGGTTGTCGACGCCTTCCGAGCTGGACGTGCTCGCCGAACATGTGCGGCAGCAGGTCGCGCGCCCCTACGGTCAAGCAGCGGACGCGCCGTACGATCGGATCACGGCGAGTGTCGGCGCGGCCATCTCCGAACGCACCAGCACGCCGCGATCGCTGCTGGCTGCAGCCGATCGAGCGATGTACGACGCCAAGTGGGCGCGCCGCGCGGCACAGCTGCAGACCAGTGAGCCTCTCAGCCGCCCAGTGCTTGAGCGACCATAGGAATGGTCCCCGCGGGGACGCCCGGGCTGTAGAGATATCCCTGGACCTCGTCACAGCCCCGGTCGCGCAGGTAGCGCTCCTGGACCTCGGTCTCGACTCCCTCGGCGACGACCGTCATGCCGAGGGCATGGGCCATCACGATGATCGCGTCGACGATCGGGGCGCTCTGCTGTCCGTTGATCTCCTGCACGAAGGAACGGTCGATCTTGATCTTGTCGATGGGGAACCGGGTCAGATAGGCCAGGCTGCTGTAGCCGCAGCCGAAGTCGTCGACGACCACCGCGACGCCCAATGCACGCAGGGACTGCAGCATGGCGACGACATCACCGTGGTCCTCGATCAACAGCCCCTCCGTGATCTCGACCTCGAGTTGCGAGGGCTCGATGCCCGCGTCGGCGATCGCTGCCCTGATCTCCTCCAGCCAGGCGGTGCCTCGCATCTGACGCGGAGAGACGTTGACGGCGAGGCGCAGCGGACGGCCCAGGTGGCGTTGCAGTCGCGCCAGCGCCTGGCAGGCGGTCGTCAGGACCCAGCCACCGAACTGGATGATCATGCCGCCGTCCTCGGCGACCGCGATGAAGCGATCCGGCGGCACGGGCCCGAGCGTCGCGCTGTCCCATCGGGCGAGTGCCTCGACGCCCACGACGCGGCCCGTGGTCAGGTCGACCTGCGGTTGGTAGACGAGCGAGAGCTCGTCCTGGTCGAGGGCCTGGCGGAGTGCGGCTGAGAGCGCGAGCCGGTCGGTGTTCTCGGCGAGCATCTCGGGCGCGAACCATGCCGTCGCATTCCGACCGGCGTCCTTGGCCTGGTACATCGCGATGTCGGCGTGCTTGAGCAGCGCGGCCGGGTCGCGCCCGTCTGCCGGGAACCGCGCGCCACCGATGCTGGCGGTCACCGCGAGCTCGTAGCCGTGCACGACCGCGGGGGCGAGCACCACCTCCATCAGCGCCTCGATCCGGGCGTCGAGATCGACGCCCGGAGTCAGGTCCTCCAACACGATCACGAACTCGTCGCCCCCCAGTCGGGCGACGAGATCAGCTCCGCGGGTCCACGAGAGCAGCCGTTCGGCGATCACGATCAGCAACTCGTCACCCAGATGGTGGCCCAACGCGTCATTGATCCGTTTGAAGTGGTCGAGGTCGACGAGCACGAGCGCGAGCTCGCAGGACGTCCGCTCGGCTCGCTCGATCGCCTGGTCGAGGTGACGGACCAACAGCGCGCGGTTGGGCAGGTTGGTCAGACTGTCGTGGGTGGCCAGGTGCTCGATCCGCTCACGGGCATCGAGCATGTCCGCTCGCAGTGCGCTCTGCAGCGCATCGTGACGGGCAGCGGCGACGATCTCCTGGTTCCGCAGCCGTTCGGTGATGTCGATGATCGAGGCGAGCACGAATCGTTCGTCACCGACGGTGAGCGGGTTCAGACCGATCTCGATGGGCATCTCGGATCCATCGGCACGCAGCCCGAAGAGCTCTCGCCCCACGCCCATGGCGCGTCGATCCGGACTCTCGGCGTACGCCGCCCGCTCGGCACTGTGCGTCGGTCGGAAGCGGGCCGGCATCAGGTCCTCGACGGTCAGGGTGAGGAACTTGGCGTGGTCATAGCCGAAGATCTGTTCGGCCTCGGCGTTGACCAACGCGATGCGACCGGCCTCGTCCACGAGGACCATCGCACTGGGGACGGCCTCGAGGACCAGCCGCAGCCGGTCTTCCTGGTCGATGCCTTGTCGGAGCACAGCCCTCCTGTCGGCCGGAAAGGGCTCGATCGGAGGGAAAACGAGAGCCGGGCCGCGACCTCTGGGGGGGTCGGTCGCGGCCCGACAGGCACAGCATGCCACATGATTGGTTGCTGTGGGTCAAGGGTGTGGGGATTGCCTGACAAAGAGTCAGGTTCACCACCGATTCCGCAGCGTTGTCACTCCCAGAACACCCGATCCACCACAGCGTGGGCGTGTCGCGTCACCCGCAGGTAGTCGTCGAGGAGGCGGTCGGCCTCGCCCGGCTGATAGCCGAGGATGCTCGCCACCGCGCGGCGTTCGAGCACCGTCCGGGGGAACTCGTCGCTGGCTCGTCCTCGAGCCAGCATGACGGCATTGCGGACCCGGGTCGCCAGTCGCCACGAGGTGGCCAACGTGTCGGCATCGGTGCTGGTGATCAGCTCGGCGTCGACGGCCGCCGTCAGCGCGGACAGGGTCTGTGTGGTCCGCAGCCCCTCCACGTCGGCGCCGTGACGCAGCTGCAGCAACTGCACGGTCCACTCGATGTCGGCCAGTCCCCCGCGCCCGAGCTTGAAGTGCAGGGCCGGGTCGGCGCCTCGTGGCAGGCGTTCCTTGTCCACCCGTCCCTTGATCCGACGGATCTCGATCACGTCGTCCTCGGTGATCCCGCCGGTGGGATAGCGCAAGGGGTCGATGAGGTCCGTGAACCGCC